>JAGDDO010000315.1 GCA_017848205.1 Oscillospiraceae bacterium
ACATTATGACCTTGCCTTCGGCGTTACGTGCGGCACGTCCTATGGTCTGTATAAGTGAGGTCTCGCTTCTTAGGAAGCCTTCTTTGTCGGCGTCGAGTATGGCAACCAGTGAAACTTCCTGTATGTCGAGACCTTCACGCAGAAGGTTGATGCCGACAAGCACGTCGAATTCACCCATACGCAGGTCGCGTATGATCTCCATTCTTTCAACGGTGTCAATGTCATGGTGCAGATAGCGCACCTTTATTCCTGCGTTTTCAAGGAATGCGGTCAGGTCTTCAGCCATTTTCTTTGTCAGCGTGGTTATAAGCACGCGTTCGTTCTTTTCAGTGCGTATGTTTATCTCGGAAATGATGTCGTCTATCTGACCGTCGATCGGTTTTACGATTATTTCCGGATCAACAAGTCCCGTCGGACGGATGACCTGTTCAACTGTCTGCGAGGACTGTTCCTTTTCAAGAGGTCCCGGTGTTGCGCTTACGAATATCGCCTGGTTGATTCGCTCTTCAAACTCATTGAAATAAAGCGGACGGTTGTCAAGGGCACTCGGAAGTCGGAAACCGTAGTTTACGAGTGTTTCCTTTCGTGCTCTGTCACCGGCACTCATGCCTCGCACCTGCGGAAGTGTAACGTGGCTTTCGTCAACAAAAAGAAGATAGTCGTCAGGAAAGTAGTCGAGCAGCGTAAAAGGTGTGCTGCCCGGTTCACGGCCTGAAAGAACTCTGGAATAGTTTTCAA
The DNA here is from genome assembly GCA_017848205.1 of Oscillospiraceae bacterium. Next base: position 739 of record JAGDDO010000315.1, read on the forward strand.
TACCGCTGCAGAATCCCACTTCCTTAAGCATTTCCATGTCGTAGTGTGTACGTTCAGCGATTCGCTGTGCTTCTATCAGTTTGTGGTTTTCCGTGAAATATTCTATACGCTCTGCAAGTTCACGGTCAAGTTCCTTCACTGCTGCGTCTATCTTTTCGGCAGATACCACATGGTGTGAAGCAGGGAAGAAGGCTGTATGCGAAAGCTGTGAGATTATGTTTCCGGTAACGGGATTTATCTCGCATATTCTGTCTATTTCATCACCGAAGTACTCTATACGCACGGCCTTGTCCGATGTATCGGAAGGGAAGACCTCGACCACATCACCGCGCACCCTGAATCTGTTACGCTGAAAGTCGATGTCGTTTCTTTCGTAGTGAATGCTTACCAGCTCTTCAAGAAGCTTGTCCCTTGACTTTTCCATGCCTTCACGGACGGAAACAGTTCTTGCACGGTATTCGTTCGGGTCACCGAGAGTGTATATGCACGAAACACTTGAAACGATTATTACGTCACGTCTTTCAGAAAGCGCAGTTGTGGCGGAGTGACGGAGCTTGTCTATCTCCTCGTTTATAGCCGAGTCCTTTTCAATGAAGGTATCAGTTCCCGGAATGTACGCCTCCGGCTGGTAGTAGTCGTAGTAGGAAACAAAGTACTCGACTGCATTTTCCGGAAAGAATTCCTTGAATTCAGAACAGAGCTGTGCCGCAAGTGTCTTGTTGTGTGCAAGCACAAGGGTAGGGCGGTTAAGGTTGGCTATAACATTTGCCATGGTGTAGGTCTTTCCCGAACCTGTAACACCAAGCAGAGTCTGAATGCGGTCGCCGCGCTTAACGCCCTCGGTAAGCTGTTCAATTGCTTTCGGCTGGTCGCCCGATGGTTTGTATGGAGAAACGAGTTTGAATTTGTCCATTGTCCGTCCTTTCTCTGTAAGGAAATGCTGATTTATTCAGCATGGGGTACGGGGCGAAGCCCCGCGGTCTTCCTCTCCGTAAATACGGCGAAGCCGTATTTACACTTTAGTCAGTGTTTCCCTAAAAAACCGCAGAGTATGTTCTCTGCGGTTTTAAGTTTTCTGTTTATTCCGGATTACGTAGAACATTCCGGATCTTGTAGCGTTTGTTTTCGTAAAGCAGCTTGTCCGCTTCATTCATAAGATTATGAAGGCTTGTTTCGTAGCTGCATGTGAATTCGTAAATACCCGAACTTATGCGTATCATGTACGGCTTGCCGCTGTTTTCATTTACATGGTCGCAGGCTTCACGAATCCTGTCCTTCAGCATTATGCTGAAATCAGGATCGTCGGTAAGAACGAATGCTGCAAATTCATCGCCGCCGAATCGTGCAACAATGTCGCTTGTACGTATGCACTTTGTAAGTATCTCGGCAGTTTTCTGTATTGCGTAGTCGCCTTCATCGTGACCGAAAATATCGTTGATCTGTTTGAGATTGTCCATGTCGGCAAATATGACTGCGGCACGGCGTCCGGTATGCTCAAGAATGCAGCTTCTGGCTCTTTCCATGAATCCTCGTCTGTTGAGTATTCCGGTGAGCTCGTCAGATCTTGATATCTGATTAAGACGCTCATTTTTCGTGGTGGCCTTTGAAAGACTTTCTCTGAGATCTGACTGAACTTCCTTCTGTACCTCAAGCATCTTTCTGAGTTTGAGTGCGTATGAGATCTGCGAGGTGATGAATGCATTGTAGAAGTTGTAGTCGTCAGTATCTATGTCGTAGAGAAGTATGCCGTAATTCTCTTCGCTGCAGAATACAGGAGATGCGATAAGAGTGAATCTGCAGTCCGGCATATACTCGTTTCTGAACAGAAGCGATGAGCGTATCTTCTTTCCGCGTACAAATGATTTCAGCATTCCGTTCGTCTGATATGAGAAGAGCATTTCATGGGAAGGCTGAACCCAGTCGTTTCTCGATTTTGAGATGACCGTTTTTTCATGCAGATAAAGATAGCTTGAACGTATTCCCATTGCCTTCAGTCCCTGCATGATATTTGCAGGAATGCTGTTGTTGCTCTGGAAACACTCGATAGTATTGCCGATTATCGAGTTTGCGCAGCGTACATTATCCTTTATTTCGTTTGCTATAAGCGGACTGTTCTTGTGCTCGTAGGAAATGATCTGCTTGAAGAATCCCATGAACAGTTTGTATATGCTGCTTCGTGTTTCCTCATCACGGGCAAGGGAAACCGCCTTGTCACAGATGAGTGAAAGAACTGAATTCAGATTGTCCGGCTTGATGAAATCAAGAATGTTGTAGTTAAGCAGTACCTCGAATTTAAAGGCTGCCATTTTGTAGTCCGGAAGTTCCGAACCGTCACGCAGATTTGTCAAAAACTTTGCCGCAAACTGCAGCAGGCTCTTTATTATTCTCTGGTTCGGCTGATAGGTCACACTATCGTAATATGAAATAATGATATCGTTTATCTTTATAATGAATTTGTTTATGTCCTTGTCATCACTTGTAAGAAGATATTCGATGTCACGTGTCAGTTTTGATTTGCATCCGCAGGAATCACGCTTGACTAACTTTGTCTTTACTGTTACGTCACCTGACGGAGCACCTGTCAGAATGCTGTGAGCAGCTTTGACAGCGTTCATGCCGAGATCGCGGTACCGTGCACGTACTGTGGTGAGCGGCGGATTCAGTGAAACTGCTTCAGATATATCGTCGAAACCGGTTATCATGATGTCTTTTCCGATAACAAGATCCCGCTTGCTTATTACCTTGTATCCGGCAATAGCCATAAGGTCATTCGAGAAACAGATGGCATCAATATTGCCTTCATTTTCCGAAAGGAGCTTTTCAATGACAGGGCAGCAGTTTTCGGTAAAATCGCCTTCGGCAACAAGCTTCGGATCATATGGGATCCCGTGCCTTTCGAGAGCTTCCCTGTATTTTTCAAGACGCTGAACGGCTTCGAGATTTGTGGAAGGACCTGTAACGAATCCGATGCGTTTTCTTCCGTGTTCGTTTACGAGGTGGTCTATTTCCAGATCGATGCCGTTGGTCTCAAATGAAACGCACGGCAGATCATCTATTTTTTCCGAAATAGTGATCACAGGAGTGTCCCCGAATTTCTGTGCTATCTCGCTGAGCACTTCAGGAGCAACATATCTGCCCATGACAGCCGTTTCAAGAATTACTGCATCAAAGCTGTGGTTTTCAGCGTATGAGAACATGCAGTTGTACTGGTAATGATATTTTTTGCTTAACGAGTCGTTTGTGTGTTCTTCTTCAAGAAAGCGTACCGGAAACACCACAAGATTGATGTCCATACTTTCTGCTTCATGTGCGGCCCCGAGAAATATTTCTTCCGAGAACCTGCTTTCCATGTGCCCGATAAACAACGCAACTGAAAAACGTCTTTTCATGGTCTTGCCCCCTTCTTTGCGTTATGAGATCCCCTTATCATTGTTCCGTTTTGTTCTGCTGAATTTATTCAAATTCTGTACTATATACATAATCTATTTTAATACATAATCCGGTAAAAATCAAGTGGATATTGTGAATATCATATGAAAAATAGGACATAACAGGAGCGGAAAAGCTGAAGTTGACACTGAAGCGATATTGAAGTTATAATTATACAGAAAAAATACTGTAACCTTTTCTTTCATATGCCGTGTATATAGTCAGAAGAGCTCTTTGAAACCAAAACGAAAGGAAGATCAGATGGAAGACAGCGAGATCCTGGAACTTTACCGTCAGCGTTCGGAAGATGCAATTGCCCGGACGGATAAAAAATACGGGCGTTATCTATACTCTATAGCTTACAGAATACTCCGCGACAACGGTGAGACCGAGGAGTGCGTGAATGAATCGTATTTTAAGACTTGGAATGCGATCCCACCGCAGTTTCCGCAGAATCTTGCGACGTTTATCGGCAAGATCGTGAGGCACACTGCCTTTGATGTATTCAGGACTAAATCCACGCAGAAACGCGGGAGCGGCGAAGTGAATCTTGTTCTTTCCGAACTGGAGGAATGCATCGGGAACAATGATGTGGAAGAGGAACTTGACCGTAAGGAAACACTGAAGGTAATAACGGAATTTCTTGATAACAGCGATGTGCAGAAGAGAAGAATATTTATATTAAGATACTGGTACGTGATGTCTGTGAAAGAGATAGCAGAAAAATTAAACATGACTGAAAGCAATGTCAAAGTGACACTTCACCGCATGCGTGACGGACTGAAAAAAGAACTTATGAAGAACGGACTTATATAGGAACAGACTGATCTGCCTGATGCTACAGACCGTATGGATGCTGATTGGAAGGCAGACCGGAGTTTGAGAAAGGGAAAGGTACAGATGAAAAAGAACGAACAGCTTTTTGATATAATGGGCGAAATCCCTGAGGACTATATCGAAGATGCAGTGAATGGAAATACGATACCTGAAAAAAGAACAGGAATAAAACGGGTGGCAGGAACCATAGCAGCCTGCGCAGCAGCATTTGCCGCCGTAGCCGCAGTTCCGGTTCTTATGATGTATGTAAACGGAAAAGCAGGAAACGGAAATGACCAGCTGCCGGCAGCCAGTGAAACTGTTGCAGAGACTTCTGAAAATGAGGTTTCAGAAAATCAGAATGAAAATACTGATCCTGATACAGATAAAGAAACAGCAGAAGACAGCGATCTTTTCGATGACACAAAAGATAATTCCCCTACATATTTTTATGAGTTGAACAAGGAGACAAATGAATATGAGGTCGTATTTGAACTGACAGACACTTCAAGTCTTTCATATACTGTTATACCATGGTCTGTTGAAACAGCTGTTCTTGAGATAAGCGATTATTTTAAGGATGAATACGGATTAGGAACTCGTGATATTAATAAGTTGTTCAACAGCGGATACAGGATCTATCTTACTACAGACAGAGATATTCAGGATCATCTTGATGAAAAATACAGTGACTGGTATTACTTTCCTGAATCGCTGAGCGATCAGGATGAAATGATCCAGTCAGCGATTGCGGTCCTTGATTATAACGGACATATACTTGGCGTGGAAGGTAAACTCGGTAAGAAGAAACCTGACGATAACTTTGTTTTTAACATTGCGTATGAAGGAGGACGAGCTGTTGGTTCGGCGATAACACCTCTGACTGCATACGGTTATGCTCTGGAAAATGGAATGCTGACACCGGAAACAGAGTTCTGCGATGAGTATCTTCCGGAGTACACTGTCCCGGATGTCGAATTCTTCCCGAGAAATTTTGACGGCGCGCCATCCGGCGGTATCTATCCTGCATTGTATTTCTTCAAGCAGTCGATAAGAACTCTTCCGGCTCAGATTGTTTACAATAACGGAAATAATCTTTCAAAAGAAGTATTTGACTTTGCAACACAGAAGCTTCATCTTGATCTTGATCCTGAATGGGATGCGGATTATCCAGCACTTTGTCTTGGGGAGACATTTCTTGGTCCGAGTGTTATTAACCTTGCAAATGCATATATGCCTTACGGTAACGGCGGACGTTATTGTAAAGCAAGTATCATAAGCAGATGTGTTGACAGCACAGGAAAAGTTATAATTGATAATGAAAATCGAGAATATGAGCAGGCTGTAAGCAAAGAAACAGCAGATACAATGAATATGATGCTGCGTGAAGTGATAACAAACGGTACTGGTACGGCGGCTGCTCTTGAAAACTGTCCTGTTGCCGGCAAGACCGGATGCACTGATAACTGGCGTGATCTGACGTTTGTCGGACTTACACCGGATTATGTTTCAGCAATGTGGGTCGGTTATGATGAGGGTGAAAATTCATGGGCCATTGAAGCAGTTAATTCAGCTGGACTTTGGAAAACTGTTTTCGGCGAATATGCGGAAGAGCATTATTCCGGTGCGGATTTTCCTTAATGAGGTACGACCTGACAGTTGCTTTTCGGAAAATGTGTGAAATTCGAAAATATTCGCTAAGAAAATGTGAAAACACATAATATATTCGCTAATAAAATGTGCAAACCGTTCCGGGATTCACTAAGAAAATGTGCACACAGATACTTTAACTTCGTAAATACGTGATTTACGGTCTCTTGATTTTGCCACGGTTTTGTAGTATC
>JAGDDO010000032.1 GCA_017848205.1 Oscillospiraceae bacterium
ATGCTTACAGCAGCGATTCTTTCAGCTGCTTGTGCAGTGGCAACGCGTATTCAGCCGGAATCATATGTTGATGAGGTGTCTGCTGTGATGGCACCGGTGTATGGTCCGCCTCCGGGTTACTTTACTTCAGCCGAATCGGAAGCAGAAGAAGCGACAGGTACAACACCTGCAGTAACAACAACAATGGTGGAAACAACGATCAGAGAGAGCGTGTCATCTGCTATGCCTTTATACGGCCCGCCGAGTGCTCTTCATGGCTTTGGTAATGTCAATATGGATAACAACGTGGATATTGCCGATCTTATAGAAATGAAAGATATGGCTATCAAAGAGCAGGAAGGCAAAAATATAGATGTTATCAAAAAGAACATCGCAGATCTTAATGAGGACTTCGAGCTGGATAAAACAGATATTGCAATGATGGAACAGTATCTGTATGGTCGTTCATCTTCACCGGAAAGAGCAGAAGTGCCGGATGGTTACTTTGTAAGCACTTCTCCTGAAGAAGTTACAACTGAAGCGGAAACCACACTTCCGGAAACAACACGTTGGAATCAGCCGGTGGGGACGTTATATGGTCCGCCTGAAGTATTAGAACAATTTGAACATTAACTGGATTTTTCAGTTTTTTACTAAAGATAAAACAGCCGCAGATGTTGCGAAATTTAGCATCTGTGGCTGTTTTCTATATTCTGAGGCGAAGTCGAAAACGACATGCCTGCGCTTCTTCTTATCCTCGGATTTTCACAGGGTTACTACTTGACAAAGCAAAGTAGTTATGCTACAATATAATCAATCTACTAAACAATGCAAAGTAGTGAACACCGGAAAGGATGTTTACCATGGATAATGCACAGCTTCTGAAGGGCGTCCTTGAAGGCTGCGTACTTGCGGTAATCGCTAAAGGTGAGACCTACGGCTACGAGATAATCGGTGAACTTGAAAAAGCTGGTTTTGATGATATCGGAGAGGGGACACTCTATCCGGTGCTTACAAGGCTTGACAAGAATAAGCTGATAAAATGCCGCAGGGCGAAATCACCGCTCGGACCTGTACGCAAGTACTACAGCATAACAGATGAAGGTTCAGACGCCTTGTCAGATTTTAAAGAAAGATACAGAAAAATAAGCCGGAGTGCGGAGACTCTGCTCTATGACGATGTTCCGGCAGATAATGTGTAACGATTTGAAGGAGGTACGGATATGTATAACTCATATACGAAATATAAAAAGAATCTTGTACCGGAGTACAGTGAAGCTTTCGGTAAGGTCGAGGATTATGTCCAGTCGAATATAATCGATTCACTGAGGCAGGATGAAATACTGAACGATGTTATAGATATTTTTCTTTCAGCTCAGAAAGACGGAAGAACAGTCGAGAATGTCATCGGAAAAGATATAATGAAGTTCTGTTCTGATCTCTGTTCGGAAGTAAGCATAAAAAGCAGGATAATCAGCGTGCTTGAATACACCATTGCTGTACTTATTATATGCTTTGGAAGATGTGCAAAGGATCTTTTTAATGTTCTGATGAAGATCATGGAAGGCGAAAAAATAAATCTGATTACTTATAAAATAAACGCTGCACCGTGGTATTTCATCTGCTGGATTGGATCATATCTGGCGATAATGGCAGTTGGAAAAGTTATTGTTAGCAAATTCCTGAAGGTCAGCCGTGAAAAGTACAGAATGTTCAGATATTGCGCTATTGCAGCGTGTATTTTGCCGTGGATGGTAGTATACAGTCAGTTTTTCAGAGAATATGAAAACGGTACGTGCAGTGTTCTGACGGTACTGATATATTTTATCTGCAGCGGGGCTGCTTCTGTTGTGTATTTTATGCTTGCCTGTGAAAAGAGAAAAATAAACAGGGAAAGGCTTGAAGCACTTATTGAAGAGCAGTGTAAACCTGGAAGCAGATCATATAAAAATTTCGATGATCTGGAACAGAAGAAATTTAAAAATATTAACGAAAAAAATGTACGGGAAGGAAAACCGGAGATCTCATTCGAAGAATTTCTTGATATGGAAGAAAAGAATGCCGGCAGAAAAGGACCAGCGTTTTACTTTTGCACATTTGTTCCGGTGAATCTGATCATTCTCGGACTTGGGCATATCTTATACAGTCTCGGGCATTATGCTGAACTGATCGTTTATTCTGCTCTGTTTATTGCACTTGAGATCTACGTGATATATGTTTCCTACAGAGGTGCCAAATATACCAGAATGAAACGTCTCGCATGGATAAAATCACAAAGATAATTCAGTAAAAAACAGCATAACCAGTTCTTATGAAAAGAATAGCGGAGGTATTGAGTTATGGAAACTGCTGAAAAGCGAATATCAAAAACTAAGGTACTTATCCTGTATAGCATTGCATTTTATACAATATGGACTTTGTTTGAGTTTTTA
>JAGDDO010000316.1 GCA_017848205.1 Oscillospiraceae bacterium
AGTAATTCTGTCCGCAGTTTCAAAACAGTATATCTCCGTCCTGTTGCAGGTGCAGATCAGGACACATCCACCCTCTTTATCATTAAATTCCGATATCAGTTTCCTTTTCTGTTCTTCAGTAAAGGCAAGCTGTTTTCTTATACTTATATCCGCGTTTCTGAAATTTACGCTGACGCAGCAGTATTTTCTGATTTCTGACATGATATATCAGATAACTAACCACTCTTCACGAAGCGATTTGTTCTTAAGAAGCTGTACTTCATCACCCTTGGTAACGAATATTCTGTAAATGAATACATCAGCTTTTTCGCCTTCTTCAAGCGGAGCTTCATCAAGATCACGTCTCGCAATAAGCGTACTTCCACCGCAGTTTACCGTATATTCAGTAAAATTTCCTCTGAACGATCTTCGTTCAACAGTTCCTTCAAAAGTAGAACTTTTGAATTGCTGCTCTTCAGATTTTTTTGAAAGCTTTATAAATTCAGGACGAACAATAACCCTGTCATAGCCTTCAACTTCATCAAAAGCCTGAAACTGTGTGTAATCCTTAAGCTCACAGGTCTGCCCGAAGAAAGAGGACGTAAATGCAGTTCTTGGATTGCGGTATACTTCATACGGAGTTCCGGTCTGCTCTATCCTGCCTCTGTTCGTTACTATTATCTCGTCTGCGACTTCGATAGCCTCATCCTGGTCGTGAGTAACAAATATACTCGTCACACCCAGACTCTGGATCATGTCTTTAAGCCAGGTACGAAGTTCCTGACGGACTTTGGCATCAATAGCAGCAAATGGCTCATCAAGAAGAAGAACCTGCGGATTTGGCGCAAGGGCTCTTGCAAATGCCACACGCTGACGCTGACCTCCGGAAAGCTGACTCGGATAACGATTCTCAAATCCGGCAAGTCCCACGAGATTTATAAGTTCCGTGACTCTTTCCTTTATCTTCTGTTTCGGAACCTTCTGTATCTGAAGACCGAATGCTATATTGTCATATACAGTCATGTAACGGAAAAGTGCATAATTCTGAAACACAAAACCTATGCCTCTTTTGCTTGCCGGAATGTCATTTACCACTTTACCGTCAATTATTATTTCACCGCTGTCAGGACTTTCAAGCCCTGCTATCATACGCAGTATCGTTGTTTTTCCGCTGCCGCTCGGTCCGAGAAGTCCTATGAGTTTTCCCTTGCCTATAGTAAAGTTTACATTGTCAGAGGCTTTGAAATCACCAAAATGCTTGTTGATATTTCTTAATTCGATATAGCTTTCATTATTCTGTGTACTCATCAGCCTTTTCCCTTTCCTGATTCTTCAACTATACTTTTCACGATGAGTATTATTACTGCAAATAATATAAGGATCGTGGATACTGCAAAAGCAGGAACGTACTTGTTATCGCCGAAAAGTATTTCCACCTGAAGCGGAAGCGTAACTGTCTGTCCGCGAAGATGCCCGGATAATACAGAAACCGCACCAAATTCTCCCATAGCACGGGCTGTACATAAAACAATGCCATAAGTAAGTGCCCACCGTATATGCGGAAGAGTTATTCTTCTGAAAATTGTAAATCCTCTGGCGCCCATAAGAGCTGCAGCTTCCTCTTCATCTGTTCCCTGCGAATCCAGAACTGGTATTATCTCTCTTGATATAAACGGAAATGTTACAAATATAGTAGCAAGTATAATACCCGGAACTGCATAGACGATCTTAAGATCATGACTTTCCAGGAACGGATATACCGCACTCTGTCTTCCGAATGTCAGGACAAATATAAGACCGGCAATGACCGGCGAAACTGTGACCGGAAGATCTATAAGAGTTCCGAGAAGTTTTTTGCCTTTGAATCTGAACTTTGTAATTGCCCATGCCGCAAAAATACCGAAAACTGTGTTTATCACCACTGCGGCGGCTGTTGCCTTAAGTGTAAGTTTAACTGCACTTAACGCTTCCTCATCACTTACAGCCTTTGCATATTCCGTCCATCCTTTTCTGAAAGCTTCAGAAAGTGCAGTTATAAGAGGAAGTACGAGCATAGTAAACAGGAACAGAACACTGATCAGTATAAGAAACCATTTTACTGCTTTTGAACCTTTGGTTCCGTTTTTCATGTTTATTAATTACCTCCTCTGAGTATTTTTGCACTTCGTAACTGCACAGCATTCACTGTAAACAGCACTGCAAATGATGCGAGCAGCATCACAAGTGCAATTGCAGTTGCTGAAGAATAATCATAAAGCTGAAGTTTCTGCATAATGATAAGCGGTGTGATCTGTGTCTCGTAAGGCTTGTTTCCTGCTATGAAAACCACGCTGCCGTATTCTCCGAGACATCTTCCGAAAGCAAGTCCGAAGCCTGTAAGTACAGATGGCAGTATTTCCGGAAAAATTACCTTTCTGAATATCAGAGAACGGCTGGCTCCCATCATGTTTGCAGCTTCTTCATATGAAGGTTCCAGCTTTTCAAGTACAGGCTGAACTGAGCGTACAACAAACGGAATTCCGATGAATACAAGTGCAACAGTTATACCGACGCGGGTATAAGCTATCTTAATTCCGAATTTACTGAAAAAACCGCCTACCAGACCTGTATCAGCTGTAAGAGCTGTAAGTGAAATACCCGCAACCGCTGTGGGAAGCGCAAAAGGCAGCTCGATAATGCCGTCCATAATGCGTTTGAAAGGAAAATTGTATCTTACAAGCACCCATGCTATAACAACACCCATCACAGCATTGATAAGAGAAGCTGTAAATGCCGTTAAAAGACTGACTTTGAAGCTTGCCACTACTATATCAGCAGTTATTACACTCCATATTTCAGACAAACTGAGTTTTGCTGTAAAAACTACCAGAGAAGCCAGTGGAATTAGAACTATAAGACTTAATATGGAAAGAGTTATTCCCATCGATAATCCGAACCCCGGAATTATTCCTGCTTTCGCTTTCTTCATACCATGATCACCGTAAGACTTATTTTGAATAAATTTCGTCAAATGTTCCGCCGTCGTCAAAATGCTTAGCCTGAGCTTCAGCCCATCCGCCGAATTCCTCATTGATCTTTACAAGCTTTACATTAAGGTCAAATGTATCACCGAATTCTTTAAGAATGGCCTCATTGGACGGACGATAATAGTTTTTACCAATAATACGCTGTGCATCTTCAGAATACAGATATTCAAGATATTCTTTCGCAACATCCCTTGTACCACGCTTGTCAACGATCTTGTCAACTATTGCAACAGACGGCTGTGCAAGAATACTGAGACTTGGAGTAACAATTTCATATTCTCCCGGATGCTCATTAAGAGAAAGAATGGCTTCATTTTCCCATGCAAGAAGTACGTCACCCTGTCCGTTCTCAACGAAAGCATTAGTAGCTCCTCTTGCGCCTGATTCAAGAGATACAACGTTTGCAAATAATTTGCGCAGATAATCCTTGATCTTTGTTTCATCACCGTCCACCTGTCTGCTTTCATAAGCCCATGCAGCAAGATAGTTCCACTTTGCACCGCCTGATGTCTTCGGATCAGGAGTAACTATTCCGACTCCATCTCTTGTAAGATCATTCCAGTCAAGTATATTCTTCGGATTTCCTTTACGTACAAGGAATACTATTGTCGATGTATAAGGCGAGCTGTCAAGGTCAAACTCATCTACCCATCCTTCTTCAATAAGACCTGCTTTTTTTATCTCATTTACATCCGCTTCAAGTGCAAGCGTTACAACATCAGCTTCAAGTCCGTTAGCAACTTCAAGCGCCTGTTTTCCTGAACCGCCGTGAGACTGAGTTATTTCCACATCATTTCCTGTTTTGTCTTTATAGTATTTTTTGAATGCCTCATTATAGTTTACGTACAACTCACGCGTAGGATCATAGGAGACATTTACAATGGAATATGAAGCCGCCTTTTCCCCGTCTGCGTCTGTTTTTCCTGAAAGTGCTGTAGATGCCGTACTGCTTCCGCATGAAACAAGAGAACTTATAAGTAATGCTCCGAGAGCTAAGGATGATAATTTAGTAACATATTTTCTTTTCATAGAATTACCTCTTTCATATTATCTGATACACTTATCAGATCGGCGTTTTCGTAATATGTTTCCTGTTATTCTGCCGGCACTCATAACACGGAACCAATGTTTATTCCAATTAATCCATATAACTATCATTCAGGTTTAATGCTTATTATTGTTTCAGATATCTTATAATAGCAATTATATTAAGATTACATACAAAAGTCAATACTTTCAGCTATATTGATAATTAAGCACAGTATATAGATATTTTCGATTGCTTATTCTATGATATTTCTTCAAAAAAACTTATACTATAATAGTAATATTTACGGATAAAAAAATAACCACGATCAGTATAATAAAAGATCGTGGTTTTAAATCGTGATATGTCATACTAAAATCTGATTAAAATGATTGATAATCATTTTAATAGCGCCATGGCGCGTAGATTTTGTATTCAGACGGGATTTCGCTTTAATGCGAAATCGATTTGCGAAGCAAATCATTATCTAATCAATTGTATTGATTAGATAATAGTATTAAAAAGTTCAGAATACAAAAAAACAGCCTGTCAGGCCCGCAGAACATGCGGTACCTGACAGGCTGATATTTTTTCTGTTTTTAAATTCTTTTTTCTGTTATGAGAAGGCGGCACTTTCTGTCACAGGATATGAATTCCTTATTTTGATCATGCGTTCTTCTTTTTGAGCATTTTAATAACGTCCTTTATCTTCACAGGTTCACCGCGGTAGAGGACAAGTGCCTTGTAAACGCGGGCTGTAAGATAAACTACAACTACAGTTGCAGCGATCATAAGGACTGTGCTTATTACAGCAGTCATCATGTCGATGTTTCCGATAACGATATCGGCCGGAACTGTAAACGGTGAAGTAAACGGAACGAAACGAAGTATTTTAAGCATGTGGTCATTTCCGCTGAGCTGATTGGTATACGGGAATATCCAGCTTATAACAACTATCATTGTGTAAATTCCGAAGTAATTGCTTATTTCCTCGGTCTTTGAAGCAAAGGATCCGGTAAATGCTGCAAGTGCGATGTATAAAAGGAATCCTACAAGAATTGCAATAAATCCGATCACAAATGCCGGAACCGAGAATCCTCCCTGTCCTGAAAGCATTCCAAGGAACTTATTAAACTTTTCGCCCACACCGGATGAAAATGACATTCCGGCTGATATACCGATGAATATGGATGCGACCCATATAAAGAACTGTAAAAGTGCTGCAAAGTACATGCCAAGGATCTTTCCGAAAATAAGA
>JAGDDO010000317.1 GCA_017848205.1 Oscillospiraceae bacterium
ATCTTCTTGCCGTACATGTCATCAGCCTGAGCGAGCATTGTAAGAACTGCTGCCCATGTATCGTTCCAGCAGTATGTCCAGCATGAAGGTGCATAGTAGTCAACAAGGCTTAAAACTATGTCAAGATATTTTTCTTCCTTTGTTGCGTGGTAAAGGCTGATAGCTGCATAGCAGTAGTCATCCTCCCACTTTGTAGATGTGTAGTAGCCCTTGCCGCCTTCCTTGTTTACAGCCTTTTCGTCGGCACGTTCAGCAAATTCGAAGAGTGCAAGTGAATACTTAAGACATTTTTCCGCATACTCAGGATCAGAATCCTTGAATACAAGATATGCCATGGTAAGAGAAGCAGAGGTAATTGACAGAACGTCTGTGGAAACCAGTTCATCTGTTGCGAACCAGCCCATACGCGGCATTTCGTCAACTTCCGGTGCATTCCAGTACTGATGGTCTATGTCACCGTCACCTACCTGATAGCAGAAAGCTATTGCCTTGCCGTCCTCATCAAGATAGGTACATTTCATGTAGTAGTCGTTGAAATATCTTATAATTGTTTCGGCGTGGTCGTCCTGACCTGTTGCCTTGTAGGCATCCATGAATTCGTAGTAGCCCCAGCCCACTGCCGCACCGGAATATCCTTCAGGCATACCGAATTTTACGTGGTCACCGGCATCGTGGAAACCGCCGGCTACGTCAACACATCCGTCGCCGTCCGGATCAAGGATGTCCTTGTTCTTTGCGATAAACTCCGCGGACATGTTTGTGTTTTCGTCATCGAGCGGAAGCTTTGCATCGTATACGTGGCAGTCGTCGCGCCATGTGTATCTTGTATTCTCACCTACTTCAGTTCCGCACATGTTTGCGTCGTAGAAGTACATTGAATACTGAAGGGCTTTGGCATAGTTCTTTTCGACCTCAGATGCTGCATTTACTGAGGCTATGCCAGCCGGGAAATATGCGGCAGCCTGACCAAGCAGCACAAGGCTTGTAACAGCCGCCTTAATCCTGAGCGTATTGTTTCTGTTTTCCATTGCTCTTCGTCCTTTCGTTTTTTAAGTCACCTATACTATTATAATATGTTCTGTTATTAATAGTATAAATCCCTTTATGTATCCGAAAAAAATCCCATCACCTTTTATTTTACCATATTCCAAGGTGAAAGTAAATCGTATACATGTTTTTTGTTAGTTATCCCCAAAGGGGAAGGGAGAAAAAATCCGCAGGTCACGTTAGGTGATCTGCGGATTTTTTAGTGAACGTAAATTTGCGTCACAATTATTTCATCTTTTCCATAAGTTCTTTGTAGTAAAGAAGCACGCCGTTTTCGAGGGATGATTTCTTTATTACTGTGTCGGTGTACTCGCCGTTTTCAACTATATAAAGAAGCTTGTCATCGTCCTCTTTTTTGTAGAATTCGAGGACGTAGTCCTTGTCTTCCTTAAGGTGGTATGTGATCTTGGCCTCAGGCTTCATGTTACGTAAGTTTGTAAGCTGTGCTTCGCAGACTTCGTCGTAATTCATACCTGTTATCGCATTGATGAGATTATTGAATGTTTCGAGTATCGACTCATCTTCACGGTTTACATCCTTGCCGTTTACCTTGTATGAAGAAGTCTTTCCTTCGGCAACGATGTAATTGTATTCGATATTGATCTCTGTTCCCAGAATATCCATATCAAAACCGCTGATGTTTTCAAAGTTTTCCGTACGGAGTCTTCTGAAGAGGATGTCTTCTATCTTTGTACCGAAGAAGCCGAGTTCTGCTGTACGGTAAATGCATATCTGGTCGATCTCTCTGTCGTATGCGTAAATATACTGCTTTGCATCATCGTAATAGTTGCCGAAGATAACATTTACGCTTCTCTGTGAAGATGAAACTTCGATCTGGTAGGACGGATTGTCAAAGCCGAACTTTTTCAGGTCAGTAAGTTCCTCGTTGATAAATGTCACGCACTCAGCACGGATAAGCAGTGATGTGATGGAATTAACACTTGCGGTATTAACAACACCCTGCGGGAAAGGAGAAGCAAGTTTCCACTCATCGCCGTTCCTGTTTATATCGTAAACCACCGTGCCGTGGTCAATGTACTTAAGATGACTGATTTCTTCTGAACTTGCTGCGTCGAACAGAAGCTTGTCCTTCATGTCATCAAGTTCAGGACTGATGCTGTCCTTGTCATCAGAGGAGATAATATATATAGTATCATTTCCGGAAGACTTAACATACCAGGAAGTATCGCCCGGCACCTGCTTGCCTATCTCCGCAGTATACTCTTTTCCGCCGTTCAGTTTGAAACTGAGCTTCGCAGGATCATTAAGGCCGTATGCGGCAAGATTATCAGAACCGTTTTCAGTAACTATCTTTGTCGCGGTAAGCTTGCTCATGGCCGTTGCCATATTCAGTATTCTGTCAGCGCTGAATCTGAACTGGTCTCCCTTGGTGATCTCCCAGCCGTTTCCTGTAAGCTGGAAGTAATATTCGCCTGAGCTGTTTTTTATATTCATGCCGTTTATGTCTGAAACATCAAAGTCAAAGATCTTCAGTTTCTGAACTTCCTCATAAGCCTTTTTTGCATCATTGTTTTTCTTGACAAGAACACCGAAATAAGCGCCTGTTGCAATAACTGCTGCAATAATAAGTCCGATAAGTAATTTCATGTACCGCTTTATCATGCGTTATGCCTCCTAGCCCATACTATTACGCCTGAAGCCGCAATAAGTACTGGTAATGCTATCATAATTACAAGAATAATGTTACCTGTCTTTTTATCAGGAATTGTGATGTAGTCTGTTGCTGATACCCTTGTAGGGAAAGCATCGCTGGAATTTATCTTGTCCATCCAGCTTACTGCTGAAAGGAAGAGATAAGGTCCGAGTGTAGCCGCACCGGCTTCTGCGACCTCAGTGTTGAAATCATCACGAAGGAAATCGTATGAGCCTGAAAGGAAGAGCTTGCTTCCGTTACGTGCTGAATCGGATGCGTTAAGTGCAATAAGATACTGGCCGCCCGGAGATTTATAGTCGGCATCTGATCTGTTTCCGCCGTAAATTTCATCAAAAGCAGTGTACTGGATCGCTGTTGACTCATCAAATATCGTTGAAACAAGGAATTCCTGCTTGACCGTTGTGGTCTCTTCATTTTCATCAGCACTCTGGGTCGAGTAGAAGCTTCGTGAATTCGGCATATAAAGTGTAGGCTGCAGGTTTTTCAGTGCGGAAGTGAAATCATTGTCCTCAAACTGACAGAGAATAGAGTAACGGTCATCCTTCCAGCAGTTTGCTGAGTTTGTTTCATAGATCCTGTTGTAGTTCATTTCGACCTGATATGTCGCAAGGACTGCTTCAATATTTACGAAAGCAGTCTTTGTCGCTACCGGAGAAAGGAACATTGAAATATTTCCGCCCCCTGCCGCATAGTCAAGAAGTATATTCTTTTCTTCCGAAGAAAGATCCTTCTGAGGAGCAGCCATTACTACTGTAAGTGCATCTTCCGGGATCTTCTTTTCCGCAGCAAGATCAAGTGTCTTTACCTCGTAGTTGTTGCTTGTGATGGCACCCACAAAATTAGTGCATGTGTCCGGCTTTGCCTCATCATGTCCTGTAGTGAAGTAAACTGTCGGTGTTATACCGCTCTGGAGATAGCTTATAGCACCGAGGATGGCGTTTTCGCCGTAGAACTCAACGCTTCCCGTTTTTTCATTTGTCTTGAACAGAGTCATGAACTGGATGGATCTCTTTCTGCCGTTGCATTCAAGAACTATATCGCCGGCACTGAGATTCATCAGATTATCCGGATCGAGTTTCTCAACTTTTTCCGGTTCAGTGATAACATCTATTTCAGTAAGGTTTATCTTGTCGTACTTTTCCATCTGACGCATGGTCTTGACAAACATGTCAGCCATCATGTATTCTGCTTCGCCCGGTTCCGATCCTTCGTAAAGAAGATCCATGTCGTAGAGAACAGTCATGTTTACCGGCTTTTCGAGATTTGAAAGCGTTGTAACCGCCGAGTCACTGAGTGAATATGCGCTGAACGGTGTAACGTCGATGCTCTTGTCCGCCTTTGTGAAGATCAGATTAAGAGGTACTGCAACTGCAAGAACGGCAGCAGCTGCGATCCATGCAATGGTATTTACCTTCATTCCTTTTTTCATAGCCACGCTGCTCACCCCCTGCTCCAGCGTCCTTTTTCAACTGAGATCATTGTCCAGCAGAGGAAAACGCCGATGAATGTTATGTAGAAAACAACGTCTGAAAGGCGGAAAACGCCGGTGGCGAAGCCTTCAAACCTTGACTTTGGTGACACAGCTGTGAGAAGTGATGAAAGCACTGGCTTTCTCTGCATCCACTCGATGCTGCTGAAGCGATCCATAAACCAGAGAACAAGCATTGCAGCCTCACCGAAAATTGCAGCGATGATCTGGTTCTCAGTAAATGATGAGACCAGCATGCCGACTGCTATACATCCCATACCCCAGAGGAAGAATCCGAGGTAGCCGCAGATGAGGCTTCCCCATCTTACTTCACCGTAAATGGCTGTAAGTATCGGGTAAAGGAAAGTGAAAGCCATGATCATGGCAAACACAACACCGCAGGCAAGGAACTTGCCCATTACTATTTTAAATACATTGAGCGGTGTGGACATGAGCAGAACTTCCGTATTCATTCTTCGTTCCTCGGCGAAGGTCTTCATGGTGAGCATAGGCACGAGGAAGATGAAGTAGAAAAACTGATTGTAGAAAATTGCAGGAAATGAAAACTGCAGGTTGAGCTTCGTAAGCGATGTTATCCACTGGATGAAGCTGAGTGAGTAGATAAGCACGAACAGCGCGCTTATTACATAAGCCAGCGGAGAATAGAAGTACGACTGCACTTCCTTTTTGAATAACGAAAACATATTAAAATTCCTTTCGAAAAATTACTGTAAGAGCACTTGTTAAGTACTGAGCACGGGTCACGGTCCCGTATTCAAACCGGAATAGCCTCATCCGGCTTTATTCGCTGTCACTCTTTTTCTCGCCGCTTTCCACGGAAGCAAGACCTGAATAGGACTTTCCGCGGGTAACGCTTGCAAATACATCTTCAAGTGAAACTGAGATCTTTCTGATCTCGGCGATGGAGAATCCGGCAGCTATCATGCCTGAAACAACAGAGTTTCTTACTTCCTCACTTTCGAGTTCGATCTTGAACTCGCTCAAGCCCTCGTCGAGGAAGTTGATCTCCATGATGTTCTTTATGCCGTCTATCTCCTTAAGAGCCTTTTCAGCACCGGCGCATTCGCCTTCAACACGGAGAACATAAACGATGTCGTCTGAAGATCCTGTAAGGTGTTCCTTGGTGTCGACCGCCTTGATCTGACCCTTGTCGATGATAACGATACGGTCACAGACAGCACTTACCTCCTGCAGGATATGTGAGCTGAAAATAATAGTATGGTCCTTGCGGAGCATGTTTATAAGGTTACGTACCTCCATGGTCTGGTTCGGGTCAAGACCAACTGTAGGCTCGTCGAGGATGAGTACCTGAGGATCACCGATAAGTGCCTGGGCAAATCCGACACGCTGTCTGTAACCTTTTGAAAGGTTCTTGATAACACGGTTCTTCATGTCGGTTATCTTGAGTCTCGACAGTGCCCTTGCCACCTGGTGCTCGCGGTCCGCCTTCGGAACTTCCTTTATTCCGGCTACAAAGCGGAGATATTCGATAACCTTCATGTCGAGATAAAGCGGAGGAAGTTCCGGCAGATAGCCTATCTTCTTCTTTACCTCCCTCGGGTTGTCGGCCATGCTCATGCCGTCGATAAGGATCTCGCCTGAAGTCGGCGGAAGATATCCGACGATCATGTTCATGGTAGTTGACTTTCCTGCACCGTTAGGTCCGAGAAAGCCTAAGATCTCGTTTTTGTTGGCCGTAAAGCTTATGCCTTTAACGGCTTCGATCTGACCGTAATTCTTGGTCAGGTTCCTGATTTCGATCATTTTATGCCATTCACGCCTTTCTATCAGATAAAAACTGTTATATAAAAACCATTATGATACTGCGTCTGAAAACCCGCAGTACGGTTTAATATTATACCATATAAATGTGTATAATATGTGTACAAACGGCTTTCTTCCGAGAAAAATTTATATAAAATCACAGTGCAGAGCCTGTTTCGCGGAGTTCAAAACATACACCCCTGACAATACAAATTTTCATAAAAAGATATAATTTAAATCCAACTATACGCAATATGCTCTATATTGAGCAGTGTTTTTGTTGAATAGCACAAAAGTTGCTCTTTTAGAAGATGTTTTATAATACAATATTATCCGATTTATCTAAAATATTTTTTTGAAGTTTGTATATTTATCGGGGGTTGACAAACAAATATTTGTGTATTACAATAATTAAAGAGAATTATGATAAATAGGTGTAATTTTTTATACACTGAATTATCACTATTCTGCACGGTACGCATTATTTTTTAATAATCCAAAAATTTTGAGAGGAGAATTATGAAAATGGTTCTTAAGAAGACAAAAAAAGCAATCGCTTTCGCGCTTTCTCTTTCCATGCTCGCTGCAGTAGCTTCACCAATCACAGCTTCTGCTAAGGTAAACGGAAAAGAAGGCAGAACACTTCCTGAAAAGTTCGGCGACGATACTTACAAGAATATGTTCGACTCACTCTACGATGACGTTGTAACAAACGGTACAGCTAACGGCTACCTTTCAAAGGACGGTATTCCATACCACGCAGTTGAAACAGTTATCGTTGAAGCTCCTGACTACGGTCACGAAACAACTTCAGAAGCTATGTCATACCTCGTATGGATTGCTGCAATGAAGGATAACCTCAGCGGCAAGTCAGGCGAACTCGCTAAGGCTTGGAAGGTAATGGAAACAATGATCCCGGACAACCAGAAGGGATTCATGACAAAGACAGAACCATCAGCTACATATTCAGACGAATGGGAAGAACCAGAAATGTATCCAACAGATATGGCTACAGGCAACAACGGTCTCAACCCAATCCACAAGAACTTCTGCTCAGCATACGGTTCAGACAGCGGTCTTTACCTCATGCACTGGCTCGCAGACGTTGATGACTGGTACGGATTCGGCGGCGGCAGCGGCAAGTTCACATTCATCAACACATTCCAGCGTGGTGAACAGGAATCATGCTTCGAAACAATCCCACAGGGCTGTGTAGAAGAACTCAAGTACGGCGAATCAGGCAGAGGTATCAAGGGTGCATTCACAACTGAAGACAAGGTTGCTGAACAGTACGCTTACACAACCGCTCCTGACGCTGAAGAACGTGCTATCCAGGGTGTTTACTGGGCAAACAGATGGGGCGTTGGCGACTCATCAGTAGAAAAGCTCGCTGGTAAGATGACTGACGAACTCCGTAACGACATGTTCGACAAGTACTACAAGAAGATCAGCGAAACAACAACAAAGAACGATACATCAGCAGGCTATGACGGATGCCACTACCTCATGGCATGGTACACATCATGGGGCGGCGCTCTCGACGGTTCATGGACATGGCAGATCGGATGCTCACACTGCCACCAGTTCTACCAGAACGCTCTCATGGCATACGCTGCTGTTGACAAGAAGAATACATCTATCAGCGGCAACATGAAGGCTGACGGCGCAGCTAAGGACTGGGCAGAATCATTCGAGAGACAGCTCGAATTCTATGAATGGCTCCAGTCAGCTGAAGGTCCGTTCGCAGGCGGTGCTACAAACAGCTGGGCAGGACGTTACGAAGCTTATCCAAGCGGACGTTCAACATTCTACGGCATGGCTTATGTACCACACCCAGTTTACGCTGACCCGGGTTCAAACGGCTGGATCGGTAACCAGGTATGGGCTACACAGCGTATTGCTGAACTCTACTATGCAGCTAAGGAAGACGGCGACACAAAGACAGCAGACAGATGTAAAGTTATGCTCGACAAGTGGGTTGGCTGGTTCCTCAAGAGCCTTAAGTGGAACAAGGCTGATGAAGACGGCAATCAGGTACCATTCCAGATGCCTTCTAACCTCGTATGGGGCGACAACGCACAGCCTGACACATACGCTAACAAGAAGCCAGATAACGCTAACCTCACATTCACAATCTCAAGCTACGGCTACTCAGACGTTGGTTGCTTAAGCTCACTTGCTAACACACTTCTCTGGTACGCAGCTGCTGAAGAAGTTAAGCCAGGCACAAGCGACGGTTCAGAACAGGGCATCCAGGCTTACAACGTAGCTAAGACACTCATCGACGCTATGTGGGTATGCTACCGTGACGATATCGGTGTATCACACCCTGAATCAAACGGAAGCCTTTCAAGAATCTTCGAGCAGGATGTATGGGTTCCAAAGACATACAACGGCAAGATGCCTAACGGCGATGCTATCACAAACGGAATCAAGTTCATCGACATCAGAACAATGTACAGAGATGACAAGACATTCCAGGAACTCGAAAGCTACTACAAGACAAACGGCGATACAAAGAAGTTTGAACTTAACTACCACAGATTCTGGCACATTGGTGACTACCTCATGGCAGTTGGTACAATGGCAACTCTCTTCCCAGACGCAGTTCCTGACAAGGATTATGCTATGGACAAGGAAATTCCTGAAGAAAGAATCGGCAGTGCTAAGGCTAACAAAGGTCCTGCAGATCCTACAACAGCTCCTACAGCTACAGTTGATCCTACTAAGGAAACTTCACCTTCACCAGCTCCAACTGAAACACCTTCACCAAAGCCAACTGAAACAACTTCACCTTCACCAGACCCAACAGAGCCTACAAAGCCGGTTGAATCTCCGACTCCTTCAGAAGAAGGACTCCTCGGTGACGTTGACCTCAGCGGTACTATCGACGTAACTGACCTTTCAACACTTTCACTCAGCCTCGTTGACAAGAAGGAACTCAAGGGCCAGTCATTCACAAACGCTGACGTTACAAAGGATGGTAAGGTAGACCTTACAGACCTTGCAACACTCAGACAGTATCTCTCAAAGAAGATCACAAAGTTCTGATTATAAAACATTAAAAAACTTATAATTAAGTGTTTTACGCTGTATCTGACTTCGGTCAGGTACAGCGTTTTTTATTTCTTAAAAACTGTATGATTCCCCTTTAAAATGTACAAATCAGCTAATAGTAACCGGCAAATTTTTTTCATCGTTTACTGTATCAGTATAGTGACTTTTAGGTGCGACTGTGATATAATATAATAGCGTAGGCAAACACACAGGGGTTGCAAAGGGAAACTCTGATCTGTTCATAAATCAGAGTGGGGCACGGGGCGAAGCCCCGTAATCTCCTCACCCCGGCAATCCGGCGAAGCCGGATTGCCGGCTTAATCAGTGTTTTCTTATTTATTTGTTTATTTTTTTCATTG
>JAGDDO010000318.1 GCA_017848205.1 Oscillospiraceae bacterium
GAGGAGTGTGAGAATAAGTTGGCAATTGATACAGAAGCAATAAAATACCACATTCGCGGAATACTTGAGGCTCTGGGGGATGATCCGGACAGGGAAGGACTTGTCGATACACCTGAACGTGTGGCGAGAATGTACGAAAAAGTGTTCGAGGGAATGAATTATACCAACGACGAGATCGCCGAAATGTTCAACAAGACTTTTTCCGCTGAAAAGGAAGAAGGAAACAGTGACATGGTCATTGTTAAGGACATTGATATTTTCAGCTACTGCGAGCATCACATGGCTCTTATGTATGACATGAAAGTAGCGATAGCCTACATGCCTAAGGGCAGGGTCATCGGAATAAGCAAGCTTGCAAGAATTGCTGACATGGTCGGCAAGAGACTTCAGCTTCAGGAAAGAATAGGTTCCGACATCGCTGAGATAGTTCAGAAAATAACTGGCTCCGAGGACGTTGCAGTTCTCATTGAAGGCTGCCACAGCTGCATGACTGCCCGCGGTATCCAGAAAACCAATTCAAAAACTGTAACAAGCACTCTTCGCGGAAGATTCGAGACAGATGCTGCTTTGCAGAACAGATTATTTCTTCAGAGGTGATACCTGATGAGAGCACTTGTTTTATTCAGCGGTGGTCTTGACAGTTCGACCTGTCTTGCAATGGCCGTTAAGAAATACGGAAGCGAAAATGTTACGGCTTTATCCGTTTTTTACGGACAGAAGCATAAGAAAGAGATCGAGGCAGCTCAGAACATCGCAAAGTATTACGGTGTGGAGCTTATAACACTTGATCTCGGAAAGATATTTTCATACAGCGACTGCTCACTTCTTGAAGGCTCGGAAAACGAGATACCGGAGGGAAGCTACGAAGAACAGCTTAAGGAAACAGGCGGAAGTCCGGTTTCAACCTATGTTCCTTTCAGAAACGGACTTTTCCTTTCATCGGCTGCAAGCATAGCACTTTCAAAGAACTGCAGTATTATCTACTACGGCGTTCACAGCGACGATGCTGCCGGCAATGCATACCCTGACTGCAGTACTGATTTCAACGAGGCAATGGGCAGGGCAATATATCTCGGAAGCGGAAATGAACTTACAGTTGAAGCTCCGTTTGTTACGCTTACCAAGGCTGATGTTGTGAAAAAAGGTCTTGAGCTCGGAGTTCCGTATGAACTTACATGGAGCTGCTACGCCGGAAGCGACAAGCCGTGCGGAAAATGCGGCACTTGTATCGACAGACGGAAAGCATTCGAGGAAAACGGGATCGCTGATCCTGCATTAAAGTAAAGGTGGACAGGAAATGAGAACCAAAAAGGAAATGGGCAGCATTTCGCTGCTCGGAAACCAGAAAGTAAAATACCCTGACAACTATGCTCCGGATATCCTTGAAACATTTGAAAACAAGCATCAGGGCAATGATTATTTTGTAAAATTCAACTGTCCTGAATTCACAAGTCTCTGTCCTATAACCGGACAGCCTGACTTTGCGGCTATATATATTTCATACATTCCGGACAAGAAAATGGTGGAAAGCAAGTCACTGAAGCTTTATCTTTTCAGTTTCAGAAATCACGGAGATTTCCATGAGGACTGTGTGAACATCATTATGAAGGATCTTATTAAACTCATGAATCCGAAATACATTGAAGTATGGGGAAAATTTACTCCGCGCGGAGGCATATCCATCGACCCTTACTGCAATTACGGAAAACCGGGCACAAAGTGGGAAAAGTTTGCGTTCCACAGACTTCTGCATCATGATATGTATCCAGAAAAAATTGATAACCGGTAATAGGTTTCTTTGACTTTTTTGCTGTGCTGTGCTATACTTAAAGTTGTGCATTACAGCAGTTCCCTTTAAGGGATCACTCATAAGTAAACGAAAAATAATTATTCATTTACTTTATTAATTGGTAAGGAGACTTTAATATAATGATGAATACTATCGCGACACTTAAGGAGCAGAA
>JAGDDO010000319.1 GCA_017848205.1 Oscillospiraceae bacterium
ACTATGCTCCAGTCGAAGTTATAATCTGTAAGTCCGGCACCGTGTGAGAACCACGTCGTTCCGTGCGGATCATCGCCCCTCGTTCTTTCAGTGAACAGGTCACGCATTGCCCAGTCAGCTTCTGTGGTCTGTTCAGCGTGAAATACACACATGTCCGATAAGTAATACCACATATGCGGTGCATATGCCTTGACGTAAGGAACGCCGCTTTTCGTGTAGTACTGCACCTTGTTTATCTGGAAAAGCTGTCCGTTTGATGCTTTCAGTATGTTGTATACCTTTACGTGCTGCCACGTATCATCGTCCGGAAGGCAGGGCACCTCGATTTCAAAGTCATACCGGCCGTTCAGCTCCTCGGTGATATAAGCACTTGTCGGATGCAGTACCGCAAGTCCGCAGTTTGCAAAATCATTCTGCTCTGTGTGCAGTCCGTAAACGGTTATCATCACAACCACCGCCTGTTGAATATGCAGTCTACACGGGGTATCTCACGCGAGAAGTCAAACGTTCCGTTATCATTTCCGGGAGTTATTATATTATCGATATTTCCGATCACACGGTTTAAAATGACGTTATTATCCTTGTCATAGACCTTGCAGTTCTGACAGTCGAATATGATGTAGTCTGTAAGTCCTGTAAGATCCACGTCAATGTCCGTGTGTGACGCATGATGTGTCATGTGCAGGTTATTAAGGCCGCTAAAATATATCTTCATAGTCGGCCGTGAAGGACCTGTTCCCTTCGGATGTTCTTCATCACCGGCCGTGTCCCCGCTCTTTCCGCCGTAAGCATTGGTCCAGAGTTCGATAGTATGGAATGTATCATCATTTTCCCTTGCAAACGGCATGAGCGTGAACTGTACCGGCATTCGTCCCATCTGCTCGACCATTCTTGTACCGGACAGTGCATTGTTGCATACTGCAATGTAGTGTCTGTCCGGCTGATTCGAGAACACAAGCCTTCCGGAACCCGTCAGCCAGTTGTTTATATTATGGATATGCTCCATCGAAATGTCTTTTATTCCGACTGTCAGCGTGATCACCTGCTGTTTGTAGCCGCCCGGCTCGTAAACTATCGGTTCACTCGTCGGCATTTCGATTATCTGAGTTATCTTTTCAGAACGTATGTCAAGAGGAAGCTTTTCAAGTATGCAGAAAACGTCCTGACTGTCGCAGCGTTTTCCTTTGAAACTGAACCATGCCATTGTTATTTTCCTCCTCCTGCTACCGCGGCCGCCTGCATCTGTGCTATGGATTCCATTGTTCGTTCAACGTCACCCGTGTTATTGAATACAGGACTGTAAAGATTAACTATATTGTAGTCTCTATTCGCATTTTCAAACCATGCGACTGTACCTGCGTCATTTCTTCCCCTGTATTCGTACTGACCATTGAGCCACTGGTTGTAGATCTCTCGTTCAAGTGCTGCTTCAAGTTCTTTTGATACTTTCGCTGTTTCCTCTACCTTCGCTGTAACTTCTGCTTTTGTCGGCTTGCCTGATGAAGAAGAAACATTACCGTATAGCTGATTTTTCATCAAATTGGCTATGAAGTCTCCGGCAGCGTCTCTGGCTCCGTCATCAGCTCCCATTGCACTTGCCCATATAAGGCCTATACCTCTGCCGCCTTCGATCACTCCAAGTTTGAACATACCTTTGACTGCCGCCTTCAGTCCTTCGACAAGTGCCTTTCCGAGAGCGTTGCCGGCTTCATTCATTTTCGCATCGTTTTCACTGGTGCATATCTCTTTTACAATATCGTCAATTACCAATGGAATTTTCTCTTCAAATATCCCAGGTCCTTTTTCAATAAGATAATCACCGAGATTTTTAAGAATTTCCAGTGCACCGTCAACAAGTTTTTCCAGTACGCCTTCCTGAGTAAGAGCCGTTACTACTTCGTCAAGGATAACTCCGCCTGTTGACAGTATTTCTTCAAGGTTCTTTTTGTCTGAAAGAAATCCCACAAGAGAAGTTATTATCTGAGTCGCACCCTGAATCAGTTCACCTGCATGTTCTTTGATGCCGGAACATATACGCTGTAACAGCTTTCCGGCATATTCCATGATAGCTGGTAAATTGTTGATCATACCGTTAAGCAGGTTCATGAGCACCTGAAAACCAGTTTCAAAAATATATGCCGCCTGATCTCCCGTGAGTGCGTCACCAAGAGTTTTAATGACCTCCGGAAGCTTTTCGACAAGCTTTACCGATATCTGATCAAGTGCGTCCACAATGCCCGTGAACATGATCAGTGCGCCGTCCGTCAGTTCTGAAAGAAATTCCGGCAGACGTTCTATCAGTCCGAGAACAAGGTCTCTTGCGCCCTTTATGAGCTTTGGAACTATCTTTGTCTTGCTTTCATGCATCGCCCTTATCAGAACATCAACACCTTCGAGAATGAATGCATTGAAAATACGCATATTGCCCGGAAGCTGGTTCTTGACCTGATTTATCGTTCTGACTACTGCACCAGTCATGAAAGTACCTATTTTATCGAATGCACCGATAACATCGCCGCTCTGAACGCCTTCATTCAGTATGTTTATCCACTGAGTAAATCTCTTTACATTATCGACCGCTCTGTCAGAAAACGTCTCGAATATGCTTATTCCGAGTGCTTCTGTGGCTGACTTAAGGAGTGTGACTTTACCCTTAAGATTATTCATCATCGTTTCAGCCGTTCTGTAAAGCGTGTTATTTGCCGATGCATTCTCGTTTATACTGTACAGACTGTTGTATTCTTCAGTATCTGCGGCCGCCGCAAGAAGTTTCTGAAAGTCCTGGAATCGGAGTACACCTGAAATCTGTGATTCAAAGTACACCTTTTCCTGATCGGTCATTCTTGCCATTGCCGCATTGACTTCATTGAGCGTGTTTGTAAGTCCCTTGAAAGTACCGTCGTCATTCCATGCACTTATGCCGAATTCAGACAGTGCCGTGTTTGCTCGTTTATTCGTTCCGAGTAATCGGAGCATTACCGAGTTGAGAGCTGTTCCGGCTTCCGCACCCTTAAGACCACGGTTAGCCACTCCGCCTAAAAGCGTTGCGGACTCGTTAAAGTCTACATTAAGGATATTGAACGTACCGGACAGTTCCCTGTACGTGGTAAGGAGCTGTTCAAGGTTTGCCGATGAATTACTCTGTGTTGCAGTAAGAACATTGAGGAATTCTTCAGCATCTGCCGCACTTTTGCCGTATGAAGTAAGGGAGTTTGCCACAAGGTCAGCCACCAGTGCAAGATCCATTCCGCCTGCTTCTGAAGCTTTTACAATAGGCTTAAGGGAATTGAGCATTTCCTCGGTCTTGTAACCGTTGAGTGCTAAATATCCGAGAGCATCTGCCGCTTCAGAAGCTGTCTTTGATGTGGTTGCGCCCATCTCCTTGGCCGCCGCCGAAAGCTGCTGCATTTCTTCAGTGGAAACGCCGCTGTAGGCTTCGACCTTTGACATACTTGCTTCAAATTCCATTCCGTTCTTTGCCGCAAAACCACCGACAGACACTGCTGCA
>JAGDDO010000320.1 GCA_017848205.1 Oscillospiraceae bacterium
CGAAAACCGCATCAAGGACGGTCATCCTTGACATTGACCAGAGCGGTTCCATGGGTGAATCGGCTGTCTATTCATCGGTAATGGGATGCATACTTGCAAGCATAAGGGCGGTAAAAACACACATAGTCGCATTTGACACCGCCGTTCACGACCTCACGGACCTGTGTGCCGATCCGGTGGAACTCCTCTACGGCATCCAGCTCGGCGGCGGAACAGATATCAACAATTCCGTTGCATACTGTGAAGAACTCATTACCGAACCGGAAAAGACCACAATGTTCAGAGTAACCGACCTCTATGAAGGCGGCAACCGCGCCCAGCTCATCCACCGCTTAAGCGACTTAAAAAGCTCCGGCGTAAACGTAGTGATCCTGCTTGCCATCTCCGACAGCGGCAAACCATGCTTCGACTCCGGTCTCGCCGAAAAAGCCGCAGAACTGCAGATCCCGTGCTTCGCCTGCCCTCCGGAAAAGCTACCTGACCTCTTAGACGCCGCCCTCAAACGCCGCGACTTAAGGGTGTTTGAGAAAACGGCATATGACAATAAGCGATGATCAGCAGGGCATTTCCGCCTGACTTACTGCATACTTTTTTCCCTTCCACCACTTGACAACCTGCAATATTTATTTTACAATATAATTTGACAACTTTATTAAAGGACGGTTTTTATATATGTTAAAAAATGCAGATAAAACTATGGATAAAATCGTAGACCTCTGTAAGGCAAAGGGTTTTGTTTACCCTGGTTCCGAGATCTACGGCGGCCTTGCTAACACATGGGACTACGGCCCGCTCGGTATGCAGCTCAAGAACAACATCAAGGCTGCATGGCTCAAGAAATTCGTTCAGGAAAACAAGTACAACGTTGGCCTTGACAGTGCCATCCTCATGAACCCGCAGACATGGGTAGCTTCAGGTCACATCGGCGGCTTCTCTGATCCTCTTATGGACTGT
This sequence comes from Oscillospiraceae bacterium, assembly GCA_017848205.1. Next base: position 955 of record JAGDDO010000320.1, read on the forward strand.
AAGGAATGTAAGACAAGACACAGAGCCGACAACCTCATCGAAAACTTCGACGGTACAAATCCAAGCGGCTGGACAAATGAACAGATGCTCGCATACATCAAGGAAAAGGGTATCTGCTGTCCTGAATGCGGCAAGCAGAACTTCTCTGACATCAGACAGTTCAACCTCATGTTCAAGACATTCCAGGGTGTAACGGAAGACTCAAAGTCAGAGATCTACTTAAGACCTGAAACAGCTCAGGGTATCTTCGTAAACTTCGCAAACATTCAGCGTACAACAAGAAAGAAAGTACCTTTCGGTGTAGCTCAGGTAGGTAAGTCATTCAGAAACGAGATCACACCTGGTAAGTTCATCTTCCGTGTACGTGAATTCGAACAGATGGAACTTGAATTCTTCTGCAAGCCGGGCACAGACCTTGAATGGTTCTCATACTGGAGAACATTCTGCAAGGACTTCCTCTTAAGCCTCGGACTTAAGGAAGAAAACTTAAGACTCCGTGACCACGATCCGGAAGAACTCTGCTTCTACTCAAAGGCTACAACAGACTTCGAATACATGTTCCCTTCATTCGGATGGGGCGAACTCTGGGGCGTTGCTGACAGAACAGACTACGACCTCACACAGCACATCAAGACAAGCGGCAAGTCACTTGAATACTTCGATCCTGAAACAAATGAAAAGTACATTCCATACGTTATTGAACCTTCACTCGGCGTAGAAAGACTCTTCCTCTCAATTCTTTCAGAAGCATACGACGAAGAGGAACTCGTTTCAACAGACAAGAACGGCAACGAAAAGAAGGACGTAAGAACAGTTCTTCACTTCCACCCTGCTCTTGCACCGTTCAAGTGTGCAGTACTTCCGCTCGTAAAGAAGCTTTCACCACAGGCTGAAGAACTCTACACAATGCTTTCAAAGCACTTCATGGTAGACTTCGACGAAGCAGGTACAATAGGCAAGCGTTACAGAAGACAGGATGAGATCGGTACACCGTTCTGTATCACATACGACTTCGACACTATCGAAAAGGACAACTGCGTAACAGTTCGTGACCGTGATACAATGGAACAGGAACGCGTAAGCATCAACGACCTCGTTGCATACCTCGAAAAGAAAATGGAATTTTAATTTTAAGGCAGCACCGGCTTCGCCGGCGCTGCCTTTTGTGTGATCAGATGCTGTTTTTGAGCGAACAGCACAAGGGGTTCAGGGGCGAAGCCCCGCCCCCTCTGAAAATAGTGAAACTATATAAAACAAAGCACTAATTTTCTCGATAATATTTGAATTTTAACTATTGCTTTTTACCGCTCAAAATGGTAAAATTATATTTAGACTGATTGCATGGTCGTTCCATGAATCGTTTTTTATTACATTAAAATTCAAAGCAGTGTCCGTGTCTGCTGCTTTTGTTTTATGTTCGTTATATTAAAATTTTTTTCGGAGGTACATTACTATGCCAAATATTAAATCTGCAATGAAGAGAGTTAAGGTTAACAAGGTAAAGGCTGCTAACAACAAGGCTACAAGATCTAACCTCAAGACAATGCTCAAGAAGGCTGACGCAGCAGTTGCTGAAAACGCTTCAGACAAGGAAGCAGCAATCAGACTCGCAATCAAGAAGGTTGACCAGGCTGCAGCTAAGGGTCTTATCCACAAGAACAAGGCTGCAAGAAAGAAGTCACAGCTTGCTAAGAAGCTCAACGGCTAATTCTTAACCTTAAATTATTAATCGATTTACACAAAGGAGTGTTCTGTTAAACAGAACACTCCTCTTTTTATAACATCATACAATTCCAGTGTATAAAATTTATGAAACAGTTATAAAACGCTGATTTTTTCTGTCAGTATTGACTTTCAAATCCCAAAGTAATATAATTTACATTGGACTCTGATCAGTACTTTTA
>JAGDDO010000321.1 GCA_017848205.1 Oscillospiraceae bacterium
CCTTATCCAGCGGCTCAAGGAGCACATCATATCTTCCGAATCCGCTTTCCCGGTTGGATGTTACTGCATATCTGTCGCGAAGATCAACAAGCAGACCAAGTACAAAGCAGTGATAGAAACGTTCCGGTTCAGCTTCCTCTGACGGCTTCTTTCCTGTATCGAATGAACTGAACATGGATACTGTCAGATCATTCATGAATTTATTCATATAGTCAAGATCATTCTGAAGCAACGCTTTTATGAAATCGCCGTATCTGTCGCCTTTAGCAAACCAGTTCGAGATCATTCCTTCAAACATTTCAAGAGTTTCATGATTTACAAGTTCCAGCTCATATTTTTTCCCGTTTATGCTGTTTATCTTCAAATATCCGCTCATTGCAAGCAGACTCCAGACTGAATCCCTGGTCTTGTCAAGCTGGCTGTAAACAAGTTCTTCATTTATCTGTTTCGTAACTTTCCCGCCTGTAAGCAGATACTCAAAATCACTTTTCATTTCCGCATCGCCTTCGCGCAGAAGGTCACTTACAAGTTCATTTGAACTTGTATTGGCCCAGTACGGAAAATAAATTCCTTCATCAAGGAAATTAATTATCGACCACGGATTATAAATATCTTTCTGTGTCCCGATGGTAAACCCGTCATACCAGTATTTAACCTGTTCCTTGTCTGTATATCCATACTCATCAAGTGCATCAAATACTTCTTCTTCAGTAAATCCGAAATACTCCTGATATTTTTTACTTGATAATGAACAGATCTTCAGATTATTGAAATCAGAAAACAGTGATTCCTTACTTACTCGTGTAATACCTGTCAGTACACTGCGGTACATATGAGGATTACTTTTAAATGTAGTATTAAAGAATGTACGCATAAAAGCAGCTGTTTCATCCCAGTATTTATTCACATAAGATTCAACCATTGGTGTATCATATTCATCGAGAAGAATTATGACATTCTTTCCGTAATGAATTGAAATAAGTTCCGAAAGAAATGCTATACTCTGTATCAGAAGATCAGTATTTACCTTTTTCTCAGACTTTTTCAGCATTGTCTCAACCATTTCCATATACATAAGCCGGAATATTTCTTTTTTATCGGCTGATATCTTTTCGCTTTTACTTACAAAGCCCTCATACTGTGAATACACTGACATCATAGTCGTATTCATTTGTCTAAGAAAATCTTCATAGGTAGTTCCCTTTATTTTGGCCATAGTAATAAAAATCACCGGCTGACTTCCCTGCAGCTCCCGCATTTCCGAATAATTCCAGACATTAAGTCCTTCAAAAAGATCTGCTCTTCCCGAATACTCCGGACTGAAGAAACATTCGAGCATACTCATGTTCAGTGTTTTACCAAAACGACGCGGACGAGTGATAAGCGTAACTTCATCCTTGGCCGTCCACCAGTCCTTTATGAACTTCGTCTTGTCTACAAAAAAACAGTTTTCTTCTATCAGTTTGCTGAAACTCTGTACTCCTGTACCTATTTCACGAGGCATGTTATCTGCTCCTTTCCTTTTGTTTTCTTTCATATATTAGTATACTGTATTTTACCACTACCCTAGGAAGAAAAATCCTATTCGATTAATTTACAAGGCTTTACCTGGCGATTCGGCTATCAGCTTTATCCGAAAACCTTTTTTAGCTTTTCCATTATTTCAGGCTCAAAAAACTTTGATTCATACGCATCTTTTAAGCAATTCCAGAACTCAATTGATTCTTTCTTAAAGCTCTTCAGTTCCTTAACCGACATCATCGAAATCATTTCTTCAATAGATTTTAACATAGCTGCAAATTTAGGATCACGCTTTTCATGAATCTTACGCGCTTCATACTGATCTGAATATCTATCCGTTTCTTCTTCAGCAGCCGGATTACATTCGTCACTTTCAAGTGCTGCATCGAGTTCAGGAATATCATTGTTGTCAGAAAGACAGATACCGGCAGACTTACAGAATTTTTTTAGGATTGCTCCGGTAAATCCATTTCTTACCTGTATCTCCTCAGGATAATAACCAAGAGTGTTGAATCCGTCGTTTATATATCTCACTATATTTTTGTATTCCGCATCCAGATCGAACACACTGTTTAAACTGCCCTTTCCGTCAAGGCGTATCATTGCTAGAGCATAAAACAAATGCGGTGTATCATCAAAATCCGACGGAGCGTAATCATACGAAGAAGTTATCTCACATGCCCATCTTCCTTTCTTAGGAAGTTTATTGGTTTTTATTTCAGGAGATTCTATTGCAAAATATACAGGTTCCGGCATTTCTGTCTCTTCAGTTCTGAAATTCTGACCATCAGGTATTACACAAAGAAGTTTTCCAAACTGCGGCCAGTCTCTCACTGCCTTGCTGTATTTTGAAAAATTCTTAAATACAAACGTGAGTGCTCTAAGCGCTTCCTCAAAAAGATCTCCGGATTTCTCCTCATCAATGGCTGTCGGAATAAACATTGTAAAATGCTGTGAGAAAAGAGGAAATTTACGAATATTATGCTCTTTACGGACCGCATGACTTCTGAGAGCCTCATAGGTTATTTCATCCAGATTATCCTTGCTGAAATAACTGCATGCATATGCGACTCCGTCAATTTCAACTTCATTTATACGCTTATTATCATGAAAATTTTCTTCCATAGCTTTGTACATATCAAAGCCTTCAATTCCTGGAAAAAAATAAACTGTAGGAATATTACCGTCCTCAGAATACGATATATATCCTGTACTTCCGTTAGAAAGCTTCACTGCTATCAAATCATCAATATAAGTCTTTCGGCTGCCTTTAACTCTGTTGAATTCAAGAGCAGCATTATAAAGACTGTCACTAACACACGAATATAGTTCTTCTTCAGCAGCTTCAACTGCGTTTTCCTCAAAAAGATGATCAATAATATTATCCACATCCTCATTATCTGCACGCGAAGAATCATTATCTTCATCCCAAAACTCTTCCTCATCCCAGTCATCATAATCAGGATACTGCTCCGGAGGTTCACCGACAGATCTTAATAATTCCGCATCATCTTTACCATCATTTTCGATTCTGAGCACCTTGCACTGAAATACCCATTCATCGCCGAAATCGAAAAGAAACTTGAATTGTTTTTTATCTGTTATTCCTGCCTCACTGAGCTTATATTTTTCAACGTTTCTGGAAAAATAATCATCAGGCTGAAAGTAATAAGCATCAGAATCATCCCAAAGCCTGTTGTTCATGAAAAAGGCATACAGATGGTCATTGTCAAATTCAAAAAGATCAAGTATTACATCAGCAAACCATGAAAGTTTTTTATTCAAAGGGACTTTTACATGTCTGTAGCATCCGGTACCTGCTGAAACACTGATCACTGCGTATTTTTTATTTGTTCTGACTTTCATAGCGTACTCCTGTTATTTTAGTTTCCGGTATCGTTTAAAACGATAATTCTATTGTTACAAAACGGATTTTGTACTTCATACCTTATTAGTATACTGTATTTACAGCATTTTATCAATAGCAAAAAACACTTTCTGTTGACGCTGAAAGTTTTTGGTTCTCTGATATTAATCGTGTGCCGAAAAGCCCACTATAGATAGCCTTGGCTCGTCATAAAACGGGTCGGACATTTTTTTTATTTCGGTCTTTTCATTTTCAAGGAGAAAACGGCACCTTCAGCTAAGGCTGAAAGTGCCGTAAAATTATATTCAGATTTACCCCCTGCTGCGTCTGCGGCGGTCTTTGTCCGGGTGGAGTCTGTAGTACTCCTCTTTGTCTTTGTACATGCGTTCGTCGGCGGTCTGCATTGCTTTGCAGATGTCGTACCTGCCTGCAGCGTGTACTGTACCTACTGCAAAGCGCACATCGGATGTGGTGCCGGTAAGAGTGCGGAGCTGGTCGGCCATTTCTGTGAGCTTTTCTTCTTCAATGTCCGGACACAGCACAACGAACTCATCGCCGCCGGCACGGTAGATCTCATAGTCGCCGAAAGCGATCTTTAAGAGAGATGCGGCTCTTGAAAGAAGTCTGTCGCCTGCATCATGACCTTCATCGTCATTGACTGTCTTGAGTCCGTTAAGATCAGCAAAGGCAATACCCATCTTTTCCGGAGCCTTTACTTCGCCGGAAACAAGCTTGTCAACACGTTCGTTCATCGCATTGCGGTTTAATACCTGTGTGAGTCCGTCAACCGTGCTCTTCTGCTCAAGATTCGAGATGAGATAATGGTTCTGAATAACGGCTGCAAGTACAAACGATGAAAGTTCAAGCACACTTTTGATCTTCTGGATTTTTGACACATCAAAGTTTGCCACCCAGATGAAACCTACAAGCGTACGTTTGCAGCGGATCTCGTAAAGTACTATATTTCTGACGTCATTCTTACACAGTGAACGGTACCAGTCGACATCACGTTTCTCAATGATACTGAGATCTTCAAGGATCAGACAGTCACTCATTTCGAGAATTTTTTCCCAGCGTCCGGCTGCTTCAAACGGTGTGCAGCCCAGATCTTCAGCGATACCTTCAAGTATTTTGTCCTGAATTCCGTCTTCGGTAACGCATACGCACTTCTGCCTGCTTTCATCCACCGGGAAGACAGAACATTTTTCCGCACCGCAGAAATGCTTTATTTCAGCAGTTACTGAAGAAAGCGCCTGCCAGAAATCCTGCATTTCGTGAAGCTTGATGCTTATGTCAGTAACAGCTGCTGTTACATCAGCCGGGTAATGTGACATCGATTCAGTTTCCGGATCGTTTTCGTATTCGAGTATGTAAAGACAGTAAACCTTTTTCGTGCCCTCTTCTGAAACTTCATCAAAATTCGTTACCGGAATGTAGAATCCCTTAAGCCAGAAACCGCGTGCATTTACGTAAGAATAGAGTGATTTGGTCGTTGTGCCGCATCTGTAAAGATATCTTTCAAAATTAAGATCCATCCAGTAGTTTCTGTACGGTATTCCGGGATAGAACTCCGGTGCATCCGGACTGAAATGAAGCATGCCTTCGTTCTTTTTGTTTACGCCCTCAAGACGTATCTCGCTTAAGCTTCCGTCCGGAAAAATATCGAATGAGTATAAGCTCACCAGTGCATCAAAACCTTCGAGCCATGACTGATAATCCATGTATAATTCCCCCTTTATCATAAATAAATACTTGATTAGATTGGAAATCCGGCTTCGCCGGATTTCCGGAAGCGGGATTTGCGGGGCTTCGCCCCGAACCCTCACGCTGATTTATAAATCAGTAGCAGTCGTAGTTATATACAACTCTTGAAAAATCAAGCTTTTTCAGATTTTCACGCGGGATAAAGAATGTACCTGTTCCCGAGTCACCCCACATGATATCTATGTTCTCATCGTTCCCGTAAGTGCTGTCAAGTTCGAACAGAAGTACGTCGCAGTCACCAAGACTGTCGCTGCTTCGCGGATCTTCCTGTGTAAATGCAGGATATCCGCCGATAACTGTTCTGAAAACAGCCTTATCGCCGAGCTTTTCATAAACATCCTCATCAAGATCATACAGACTGTCGATCTCTTCGTCCTCCGTTTCATTGAAGCACTTGACAAAGGCATCTTCAAAACGGAAGTCATGAACTCCGGCCGGCTGATCATCAGGTTCTGACGGCACAAGTCTGTATTCACCGGTAAACGGCAGGAATATCTTCTCGTCGCCTTCGTAAACCGGTATCTCATCTGCTGAAAGGAGTTTTGTTTCGTCCGTGATTATGTTTTCGTGATAGATAACGCGGAAATTGTCCTGAGCCGCAAGAGCCTCACCGAAACACTTCGGCGACATTCCGTAAAGATCGTCTCCGGCAATAAAAAACTGAAGTATTCCCTTTTCCGGAAAATCCGGAATATGCGGTATCTGCTCAAAATTAAGCTGAGCAAGAAGTATCAGAGGCTGATCTTTAAAAGTATTCACTCTGCCGCGTGGATATTCCATATCCTTTGGAAAATATGGCGTTCCGCCGACCTTGCAGTCAAAAAGTCCCGGCTTTTCATTCTTTACAGTAAACTCAACTGCCGGCTGCGGAGGAAGGATCTTCCCCACTTTTTCAAGAATTTTCTCAATATCCATTTGTCAAAACTCCTTTGTACAGAGAATATCAGTTTTTTCTCAGGAAACACTGATTATATCGGAAATCCGGCTTCGCCGGATTTCCGGAGGTGGGATTTGCGGGGCTTCGCCCCGGATCCCCGCGCTGATTTATGAATAAATCAGCGTTTCCCTAAGGAAACACGCATTTCCGGACGGGAAGCTGGGATGCGCCCCGTGCCCTGCGCTTAATTATGAAATAACCTTGCCTTTACCCTTCTTTTCCTTAGGGATATAAGGCTTTTCTTTTCCGCCCATATCCTCGAAAAGTATCTCTTCACCGTCAGCCGGTTCGTCCAGAGCTTTTTCCGGATTCTTTTCGCCGCGTTCATTATAGTAAGGATCAATTACATATTTCTGAATAGCCGGATAGCAGCAGAAGCTGATCACAAATGCAATTATAGCTATCGGAGCAAACGGGAAAATGATAGTAAGCAGCGGCTGCAGGTTTTTAACCAGAACTATAGGAGTAAAGATAAGAAGCGGCAGTCCGATATTACATAATACTGCAGTAAAATTCTGCTTTGGTGACAGAAACGCAAATTTAACAGAATTGCTTATGATTGCTTTCATGTTAAGAGTTGTGCTGACCATCATGAGGTAGATGTAGTAGTTCATAATGGTAAAAGTTAATCCCGCACTGAGTGTAGCTGCCAGAAGCAGAAGGAAAACTATCCTTCCGGAGTCCGCGCTTTTGACCATAGCTCCGGAATACATGATAACCCCGCATACTATGCCGGTATAGGCAATAATATCGATTATACCCATGATCAGTGCCTTAAAGAAATTCTCCTTGAATCCCTGTTTGAAATCCTGCCAGACATATGCATGCCTGTCTATGGAATAATTTTTTACCACCCTGAACATTCCTGCAGTGGCCGGACCGATCGTGATTATCGGGATGCACGCAAGTACATAAATAAGGTTAAGAAGGAACAGCTTCCATATTCTTACCTCAAGTATCTCGAAAAACAGTTTGAGTCTGCCCTTCTGCTCTCCCTTGGCAATACCCCTGCCCGCTCTTGTATAATCACCTATTCCGAAGAATCCTGCCATAAGTACCTCCTGTTATTCTGATAGTTCGTACGCTCTCTTTGTACAGCTGTCACATGCATTCTTGACCACCTGTACAAGATTTCCTTCGTAAAGTCTGTCGAGGCCGGCAAGAGTTGTGCCGCCCGGTGATGAAACCATCTTTATAAGTTCATCTATAGTATTTCCTGAATCAGTGATCATCTTTGCGGAACCAACCAGAGTCTTTGCAAAGAGCTTCTGTGCAGCTTCGGCTGAGATTCCCTGTTCTGCTGCATATTCGATAAATGCCTTTGCGAAAAGATATATGAATGCAGGGCTGCTTCCGTTGATGGCAATGATCTCTTTCATCTTGTCGGCCGGAAGAACTGCGTATTCACCGCAGGCACCGAAAATGCTGCATACAAGTCCGAATTCCTCATCTGTAGTCGGTTCAACCTTAGAAAGAGCAGTTGCACCTTCTCCGAGAAGAAGAGGTGTGTTAGGCATAACGAGAACTGCCTTCAGATCAGGAATTGTGCGTGTCTTGAGGTATTCGCCTGAAATACCGGCTGCAATAGATACCACAACCTTTTCAGATGTGAGAACAGGCTTTATTGTTTCAAGAACTCCTGAAAGTACCTGAGGCTTTACTGCCAAAAAGATGTAGTCGCACTTTTCAACAAGATCGCATTCATTTGTGCATACATTAACACCGATCGATTCTGCACGCTTTCTGAGGTCTTCACTTATGTCGAAGGCATAAAGTGATATATCCTTAAGAGAACTGCCTGTTATACCCTTCATGATGGCAAATCCCATATTTCCCGCACCTAAAAATCCAACTTTTTTCATAGTTAAAAAGATCCTTTCTGACTCTCCGCACCCGCGGAGCTATTATTCACTATATTACATTATACACAAATTTTCATGTTAAATCAATAGCAGATTATAGTGAACGACAAAAAACATTTGTCAATTATAGTTAAGTTATATAAATAAAAGCCGATTATGTCGCATAACCGTCATGTGCGGATAATAAAAATACACCTGATCATGTGACCGGTGTATTTTTATTGTTGCATTATTTTAATTTTGAATGAAGATTTCATACTTATGTTCTGCAAAACTCCCTGCAGGCCCCCGCCTGCAGATCATTTTACAGAAAGATGTGGTAAATAAATTAAATCAGAAGATGTCGTTAAGCAGGACCGAGTTTTATTTTACCCGGATTCGACAGATACTGTCTTAAACGTGCAAGCGATGTAATGTCAGGCTTGCCGATTGCAGTAACATCTGCCGCTTTCAGCTGTCTTTCATCCAGTGACATGTCACCGATAAGATAAAGACTGAGCATTGAAAGATCAGTTACGTCAATTATTCCGCTGTCGTCAATATCACCGTAAACTACATCGCCTTTCGCTGTCGGCTTGACAGTCGGTGAAGGTTTGACTGTAGGTGACGGCTTTACTGTCGGCTTGTCCACTACTTTGGAACCGTCATCTATGTCGCCGTAGATAACGCCGCGGCCGTTGGTGCCGAAGAATACTCTTCCGTATTTTCTTAAGTCACCTGTAATTGCGTAATTTATTGAAGCATACTGATGATCGTCATCATTTATGCGTATAAAGCTTTTTGCCTTGTTGTCAGAACGGTAAACACCGTAAACATTGTCGGAAGTTTCACCGCACATGTAAATTGCAAGGTAATCTTCGCCTTCCTTTGCCTTGCCGAAACCGATAACGTCGCATCTCTTAACGCCTTCAGCCTTGTTAAGAGTTTTTCCGCCGTCTTCAGTGTACTGAAGTCCGGTCTTTGAGCCAGGTATCCAGACATGTCCTTCCTTACCCGGAACGGCCTTTATCTTTGAAGACTCCTCAGGCAGATCTTTCTGAACAGCTTCAAAAGTCTGTCCGCCGTCTGTACTCCTGTAAAGGGTATTCTTTGCATAGCCGTAGAAAACCTTCGGATCAACACGGTCTGAGCAGATGTTTGCACCTGCCGGAAGGCTGTAGACCTTCACCAATGCGCTGTTGTAGTAGCAGATAACACCCTGACTTGTGGCTGTTGACCATACGAAAGATGAACCGTCAGCCGCCATTGCAACTGTACCACCTGAAACTATGTCATCAGGATCGTCGTTCTTTGCAGGGAAAGTATAGCTTACGTTAGGCTGGGCTTCAGACCAGGTCTTGCCG
>JAGDDO010000322.1 GCA_017848205.1 Oscillospiraceae bacterium
AAACGCTGATACGTTAGTTCATACAAAATAATTATACAATACATTCTGAAAGTATGTCAACACAAAAAAATGATCCCCGGTCCTTTTTAAGACCGGGGATGAGATTTTTATCAGTTTGCCGCAGCTTCAGGTTCCTTTTCCTTCTTGTTCTTCTTTTCGTGGTCTTCCTTTGCGTATTCTTCAATACATGAAAGAACGAATGCAACAGCAAAGTAAATTACGAAGATGATAGCGTCAGCAATAGCGATCGGCATTACAGCGTCTGTAAGAGCTCTTGTAGCTGAATTGCTGTTTGATGAATTTGCAGGAACAAGTATGTTGTAAGCCTTTGAGAATACAACAGTTCTGTAGAAGTCATCGGTTGTTCTGTTTACAAGATCGATGAGTTCCTTGATCTGCTTGTCGAGCTTTTCGAGATCGTCTTCAACCTTAGCCTTCTTGGCAGCTGAATTAACAGCTGTTGAGGAATTGAGACGTTCGATCCTCTTGTTGTAAAGATTGATCTTCTGAATTGTTTCTGAAAGATCAGACTGGATCTGTTCCTTCTTTCTGAAGAGATTGTCATACTCTTCTGAAGCCTGAGTAGCAGTCATGTTTCTCTTTTCGTCAGAATCTGAACCGTAGATCATTACTGTGTTCTTCTGGTAGCCTGCTATTGAAGCGTTGATAGTTGCAAGAGAGTCAGAGTAAACTGCCTTCTGTCTTTCAAGAAGTTCTACCTGATAAGTGTAGTTTGTAAGGAGTGTGTCCTTGTCCTTTGTAATAGTGTTTATTGTAACGTAGGAAGAAATTCTTTCGAGATCGATAGTTCTTAATGTGCTTATAGTTTCTGAAAGGTCAGGGAATGTGTAGCCTGTATCAGATGAACGGAAACGGTTTGAGTTTGTTGAGGAACCGTTCTGGATCTCTGTTTTTTCTACCTGACTTACATAAGATGAGATCTTGTTGAGTGCGTCGTCGAATACGTCGATAGCTTCTGCGTAGTCGTAATCCTTGTAGTCAAGGGCTGCAAGTGAACTACCGAGTGACTTGTTGTAACCATAGGCTTCCATAAAGTATTCGCTGTAGCATTCAAGCATAGTGTTGAGAACTGAAGCAGCTTCTGTATCTGTAAGTCCTGTCGGAGCATAGTCAAAGTATACTTTATAAGTTGAAGGATAAGCATTTGTTTTGAGAAGCTCACCGATAGCGTTCATTGAGTTGCCTGTGCCGGCATCGAAGATGTTCTTGTAAGCTGTAAGTCTTTCAACTTCTTCTTCCGGTCTTATAGCTTCGAATGAGATGTTCTTTCTTATATCTTCAAGCTTGTCGGAAGGAAAGCCGAGTTCGTCAAGGGCACTTTCGATTATCTGCGGGCTTTTCAGTGTGTTTATATCGAATGTATTGCCTTTAGGATCGAGACCGTTTTCTATTCCGCTGAATGTGAAGCTGACAAGTGAAACTGTTTTCTTGTAGCTGTCGCGTTTTACAAGTGCGGTACCTACCAGAGCAAGAACTGAAGCAATGATAGTGATCGCAAGCCATAATGCAAAAAATCTTCTTAGATTTCTCAGTATTCCAACTATTGATATACTGATCTGTTCGTCCTCATGTTCCTCTCTTGCGTTGGTGAGAGTGACATTGAGGTACTTTTCATTTTCGTTCATTTTTTCTCCTCAATAAAAACATTCTTATTATTATTCTGTGTTCAGACAGAACACTTATAATTATACCACAAATGATCATTCTTGTAAAGTACAAATAATGAAGATATTTTTTTATCATTCACAGTTAAATTTTCTGTTTTTATTATTGCTTAATTTTAAAAAATAGTTTATAATATAATTTGCACATGCTCGGAAAGGAGTGGTACTGTGGATGTTCGACCGGGCGACATTCTTGTAATGAAAAAACCGCATCCATGCGGAAAATCTGAATTCTTCGTTATCAGATCAGGAGCTGATTTCAGGCTTCGCTGCCTTGGATGTTCACGGGAATTCATGGTACCGCGCAGTAAAATAGAAAGCAGAATAAAACGCGTTATCAGGGAAAATGCTGAAAATCAGAACTTGTAAAGGAATAATTATTAATGTTTGAAAAGCTAAAATTTACTTCACAGAGATTTGATGAAATAAATCAGAAATTATCAGACCCGGCAGTTATAAGCAATACGGAGCTTTATACATCGCTTATGAAAGAGTACAAGACTCTTACGCCGGTGGTTGAGAAATATCATGAGTACCTTAACGCTAAGAAGAATTTTGAAGAGGCAAAGGAACTGCTTGATGCAGGCGGACTTGATGCCGAAATGAAGGAAATGGCTCAGACGGAGTTCGAGGAACAGAAGGAAAACATCGAACGCTTTACTGACGAGCTCAGAATTCTTCTCCTTCCGAAAGATCCTAACGATGAAAAGAATGTTATTATAGAAATAAGAGGCGGTGCCGGCGGCGAGGAAGCGGCTCTGTTTGCAAATTCGCTCTACAGAATGTACACCATGTACGCTGAGTCCCGGGGCTGGAAACAGGAAGTTCTCAATTCAAATGAAACCGAGCTCGGCGGATTCAAGGAAATAAGCTTTTCCATTGAAGGCGAAGGAGCGTATTCACGTTTCAAGTATGAAAGCGGTGTACACCGTGTTCAGCGTGTTCCGGAAACTGAATCACAGGGAAGGATACACACTTCGACTGTTACTGTTGCAGTTCTTGTGGAGGCAGACGAAGTTGAACTTGAAATAAATCCGACAGAGCTTAAAATAGATGTTTTCCGTGCCAGCGGTGCCGGCGGTCAGCATATCAACAAAACTGAATCGGCAGTCCGTATAACACATCTTCCGACGGAGACAGTGGTTGAGTGTCAGGACGAACGAAGCCAGTTCAAAAAC
>JAGDDO010000323.1 GCA_017848205.1 Oscillospiraceae bacterium
GTTACGGTATTCAAAAACAGCTGCTGCGCCTACAAAGTTGTTGAAAATAAGAGATTCAGATGTGTCGTTGGTAAGAAAATCAAACGCAACTTCGGCATTTGTTTCCTTGGTACGCATCTGTGTGAGGGCAACTCCGGTGGAACTGCTTTTCAGCAGACCGCGGAAGTCCGTTTCTGACAGTGGTTTTGAATAATAGAATCCCTGAATGTAGTAGCAGCCGATACTTTCAAGAAAGTCAGCCTGCTCGGCAGTTTCAACTCCTTCGGCTATTACAGGAAGATTGAGCCAGTTTACCATGCGGACTACAGAACTTAATATGGTTGCACCGCGCTTGTTGCTGCTCTTGTCTTCGTCAAGGAATTTCATGTCGAGCTTTATCATGTCAAAGTCGATGTCCTTGAGAATGTTTAATGACGAATAGCCGCTTCCGAAGTCATCCATTTCAACGATGTATCCGTAGCTGTGTAGCTTGCGTACTGCTTCATTTATGAAGTCACTGTTTCCGAGAGTAGCCGACTCAGTTATTTCGACACGGAGATATTTTGAAGGAACGTCATACTGCATGCGTATCTTTTCAAGATTGTCGATAAAGTCAGGACTGAAGATGTCATAACGTGTGAGGTTTATCGACACCGGTACGATGTGTATGTCGTCGCATATGCATTTTTTAAGAAACTGGCAGACCTTTTCAAAGACGTACATATCAAGCTTGGTGATAAATCCGTTCTTTTCGTAAATAGGTATGAAGACACCCGGTGATATAAGCCCGCGTTCCGGATGCTGCCAGCGGATAAGAGCCTCAGCGCCTACTATAAGGCCGGTAGTATGGTTGTACTGCGGCTGATAGTAGACAACGAACTGTTCTTCCTTCAGGGCAGTTTTCATGAGCCCTGAGATCTCCTGCTCGGTCACCAGATCGTTTCTGAGATTTTCTCTGTATATGGTGTACTTTCTTGTGTAGCTGCCCTTGATGGATTTCTGGGCGATTATAGCACGGTCAACAGCGCCCTCGGCGTTTACGCATTTGTCCATAATATAGATTCCGGCGTTGCACATTACTTCAAGGGACAGGTCGAAGTTTGATACCTGTTCAAGGAAATCGGTTATAAAGTCGTTTATCCTATTTTCAGGGCATTTCGTATAGAACATGAAACGGTCCGATTCTATACGGCAGCCGAATCCGGAGTGCTTTAATGTCTCGTTTATAACTGCGGCTACATGCTTTAAAAGCTCATCGCCTTTCTTTGAGCCGAAAATATCGTTTATCATCTTGAACCTGATAACATCAAGATAAACAACAATGTGTTTTCCTGCTTCATTTTCAGGACGGACGGTCATAAGGTCATTGAGTTCATTGATAAAGGCAGTCTTTGTAAGCAGTCCGGTAAGTTCATCCTTGTCGTTCAGTGGGTACCGGTTTACTGTGCTGAGTGAAATGGTTACAGTTTTATTTGAGTCGTTTTTTAAGAATATTGTATTGACTTTTTTATAGTCATCGGCTGCTTTCATGTTCAGTTCTTCGGAAGCTACAGTTTCGGAAGTGCTGTTTATAAGCTTGGTAAGTGTATCTTTTACAAGCTTTCCGGTCCCCGCCGAGGATAAATTTTCTTCGTCAAGTATCTGCCACAGCGGCCTGTCGTCAAAGTGATCGCCGAACAGATCTGTTACTTCAGGTGTGTATGTAAATTTGTTATTGCAGTAGTCATATGTTATAAAAGCATTGCGGTACAGACTTTGTTTCTGCGGCCCTGGCATCAAATTCCCCTCCTTTGCAGGATAATAATCTCATTTTAGTTATTATACCATAAAATTAAGAAGAATTCAATCTGAAAATGTTCTATTGATATAAAATAATGACCTGCATATTTGTAAAAAATCACCCTGCGGAAACTGTGATCCGCAGGGTGTCGGTTTTTTAGATTTTCTTGTTAAGGTAGGCAAGTGAAAGAGCCATGTTTTCGTACTGTACCGGAATGTCATCAGGTACGGTGAGAGTACATGGGGCAAAGCACCAGATTGCTCTTATTCCGTTTTTAAGGAAACGGTCGCATACCTCCTGGGCACTGTGTGCAGGTACTGCTATAACGCCGATGCGTATATTGTTTTCCCTGCAGAAATCGTCGAGTCTGTCCATTGAATAGACCGGCTTTCCGAGATTACTGGTCTCAGGTTCAGTCACTGCTTTGTCGAATGCGGCCATAATGTCAAGACCGTAGTCCCTGAAACCGCCGTAGTCAAGCAGTGCACGTCCGAGTTTGCCGGCTCCGACGATCACAACATTTCCGTTTTCGTTGTGTCCGAGAAAGTTTTCGAGGACTTCTATGAGTTCTGATATTCTGTAGCCGGTCTTAGGTCTTCCGGCACCGCTTACTGCGCCGAGATCCTTTCTGACCTGAACTTCGCCCAGACCGAGTTCTTTTGCAAGGGCAGTAGCAGAAATGTTTTCAGTAGTGGGATCTGTATTTTTCAGATACTTTAAATAGACCGGAAGACGGCCCATTGTCGCCCTTGATACCTCAATTTGTTTCATAATTACCACCCGTCGTTCTGATTTATCAGCTGAATGTAGTTATAATGAACTGTGATACGAGTACGATAGAAATAAGTGCGATCGGATAAGCAGCAGCGTAAGCAGAAGCTACGTCATCAGTTTTTGCAACGTTGATAAGTGTGCCGAGAGCAGGTGTTGATGTCATACCGCCTGTGATACCGCCGAGGTTGTTGAAGAGCGGAAGCTTGATGATGTACTTTGCAATGAAGAAGCCTACTATCATAGGAACGAGAGTCATGATAACACCGTAGAAGAATAATTCAGGCTTGAAGTACTTAACGAATGAAGCACCGCCAGGGATACCGGCACCGATAAGGAATGCCATGAGACCGAATTCACGGAAGAGTTCAAGCATTTTCTTTTCAGGCTTCATGCTGAGAGCACCGAAGTGTCCGAAGTGAGCAACAACGAGGGAAGCAAGGAGGCATCCGCCTGTTGTGCCGAGTGAGAATGATGACTTACCCATAGGGATCTTGACACCGCCGAGGAGCATACCGATAACAACTGCGATAGCGAATGCAGCAAGACCGAAGTTGTCGATGTTAAAGAACTTTTTGCCTTCATCCTTTGAAGAGCCTGTGTCAACTGAAGCGATCTTCTTGCGTTCTTCATCGAGGTTGGCACCGAGGATCTTAGGAATTACCTGTACGAAGAGTACAACACCTACAACGCCGAAGAGATATGCGATACCGTGACCAACAGTTACGATGTCTTCCATTTCTGAGATCTTGTCAGCGTTTCCTGCATATACAGAACCGAGAGTATCCTTGGCTGCTGAGAAAGCAGGAGTAGATGTAAGAGCACCTGAAAGGAGGCCTACTGCCATAGCAGCGTCGCATCCGAATACCTTGATGCAGAAGATAGTTGTAAGTCCGCCGAGAATGATTATAAGAAGTGAGAGAAGGGCATATGACTTGAAGTTTTTCTTAAGACTTGAAAAGAAGTTAGGACCTGCAATGAATCCTACTGATGTAACGAAGAGGATGAGTCCGAGATTTTCAATTATCTTGAAATAGTTCTTTGCAAGTTCTGCTTTTGTACCGAAGTTTTCAGTTACAAGATTTGTTCCGTCAACAGTGAAAACCATAGCACCGATAAGAAGTGCCACGATAAATACACCGGCTGTGCCGAGGGATACGCCCTTGACTGTTACTCGTCCGAGAAGATATCCGAGTCCTGCTACAACGAAAACAACGAGCATCAGGAATCCGATACCGGTAATGGATATTATTCCATCAAAAAAGTTCATTATAAAACCTCCAAAAAAATAAAACGTGTAAATACTGCAGCATGAAACTGTACCCCTTGAATCTCATGCTGATACTGTTAGGAAAACACTGATCAGTTCCGTGATCCGGCTTTGTGCTGATCAGCCAAAATGACAATACGCAATTTATACTAAATAAACCCGCAGGTCCATTTTATATTGAGCAAAATGTCAATATGACATAACACACGGCAAACCCCTGCAGATGCAGGGGTTTGCTGGTTAAGTGTCTTTGTGAAATCACGGACTTTCATCTGTCTGCGTTAAGGCGGAATGGATACCGTCAGCCCATGCAGAGAGCGTTATCAGTGATTCCTGTTTTTTAAAGGGAGATTACATTCCCTGCTTGTTTCCGCGGTAGTCAGGGAGTAACTTTGGTGATACAGCGTCTGTCTTAACGCCTGCTGCTTCACGTTCTGCGTCGAACTTAGCGATGTGGTCAAGTGTGAGCTTGCCTACGTTTACGTTCTTAGCCTTTGCTGCAGCGTGTACACCGGCATTACGGCCGAATACGATAACGTCGAGGAGTGAGTTACCCATGAGACGGTTTGTACCGTGGATACCGCCTACAGCCTCGCCGGCAACGAAGAGGTTTTCAACGTTTGTTGTCTGACCGTCAGGAGTGATGTCGAGACCGCCGTTCTGGTAGTGGAGTGTTGGGTAAACGAGGATAGGCTCCTTGCGGATATCAATGCCGTAGCTGCCGAACATACGCATCATAGCAGGGATACGCTTTTCGATTGTGCCTTCACCGCCGATGAGTTCGATCATTGGTGTGTCGAGCCATACAGCCTTGCCGCTGCCTGTGCTTACGCCGTTGTTTCTGTCTGAGCATTCACGGATGATAGAAGCTGCAGAAACGTCACGTGTCTCGAGAGGATGCATGAATACTTCACCGTTTACGTTTACGAGCTTGGCGCCGAGTGAACGAACCTTTTCAGTTACGAGAGCGCCGAAGATCTGCTGCGGGAATGCAGCACCTGTCGGATGGTACTGAAGTGTGTGTGCATAGAGGAGCTTAGCGCCTGCTCTGTAGCCGAGTACGAGACCGTCAGCTGTTGCGCCGTAGTGGTTTGATGTAGGGAAGCCCTGGTAGTGCATACGTCCTGCACCGCCTGTAGCGATGATAACTGTCTTTGCACGTGCAACCATGAGTTCCTTTGTTTCCATGTTCATGAGAACAGCACCTGCTGCGTGGCCGTTTTCATCGAGGATGAGTTCGATAGCAGATGTGAAGTCAACTACTTCGATTCCGAGGTTGATAACTTCGTCACGGAGTGTACGCATGATCTCAGCACCTGAGTAGTCCTTGGCTGCGTGCATTCTCTTGCGTGATGTACCGCCGCCGTGAGTTGTGATCATACGGCCTGTTTCGTCCTTGTCGAATTCAACGCCGAGTTCGTTGAGCCACTTGATAGCGCCAGGAGCGTCACAAACGAGCTTTTCGAGAAGTTCACGCTTAGCCATGAAGTGACCGCCGCCGAAAGCGTCGATGAAGTGCTGTGCAGGTGAGTCGTTTTCCTTGTCAGCAGCCTGGATACCGCCTTCAGCCATCATTGTGTTGGCATCGCCCATACGGAGCTTTGTAACGATCATTGTCTTTGCGCCTGCATTGTGAGCTTCGATAGCAGCTGATGTACCTGCACCGCCGCCGCCGATGATGAGAACGTCAACATCATACTTTACATCTGAAAGATCGATGTCTGAAGCCTTGATACGGCTGTGAGCCTGGAGTATTTCAACGAGTTCGTGAGGAACTGATTCGCCCTTGTTAGGACCGAACTTGAGTTCTGCAAATTCGCTCTTTTTGTAGTCAGGATGGTAAGCTGCAAGGAGATCATCCTTTTCCTGAGCTGTCATACGTCTTGGTTCCATAGCTGTATTGGCAGCTCTGTTAGCTTCGACCTTCTTTAATGATTCCTGAAATTCTGCTGAATACATTAGTGGTAGCCTCCTTACTTTTCGATTTCTCTGTTGTTGTAGAGTTCCTTGAGTTCTTCTACCGGCTTGCCCATGAGGTTTTCAAGGAGTTCCTTGAAGTCGCCGTTTTCGATCTCTTTAACTCTGTTTTCAAGGTGTTCACTCTTTGGTGCGAGGTACTTACCGTTGATTCTTCTTGCAAGCATAGCTACCTGTGGATGTGAGATACCTGCAGGACAGCGTGATGAACATACGCCGCACATTACGCAGTCGAATGATTCTTCAGCACAGAGTTCGAATTCGCCTCTCTGAGCGTAAGCGATGTACTGCATAACATTGAGAGACTGTGTACAGCTCTTTGTACATGCATTACATCCTACACATGCATATATTTCAGGGTAAAGCTGCATCATTACCTGTTCAGTTGTCTTTACCTTTTCAATGTCGTAAACCTGCTTTACGAGCGGGAAGAAAGGAAGTGTAGCAACGTACATGCCTTCTTCAACCTTTGTCTGACATGCGAGACATGTTCTGAGCTGTACATCACCCTTGATACGGTAGATAGTAGCACATGCACCGCAGAAACCGTTACGGCATCCGCAGCCGCGAACGAGCTGGTAGCCGGCATATTCCATAGCACGCATGATTGTGAGATGATCCGGAACAGAATACTGTTTGCCGAACAGGTAAATGTTTACCATGTTTTCCATAATATTTAAACTCCTCTCGGTTACTTTTGATTATTAATATTCATCAGGAAGTTCGTCAACCTGATCGCATCTGAATACAGGACCGTCCTTGCAGACATACTTTGAACCAATGTTGCAGCGTCCGCACTTGCCGATACCGCACTTCATACGAAGTTCCATTGTTGTGTATACCTGTGTCTTGTCAAAGCCGATCTCCTGAAGACCTGCAAGTGTGAACTTGATCATGATCGGAGGGCCGCAGAGGATGGCTGTCTTGTTTGTGTCGAAGCCGAGTTCCTTAACGTAGTTAGGAACGAAACCTACGTGGCCTGTCCATTCAGGCTGTTCACGGTCGATAGTAAGATGAACGTCGATACCGTCATCCTTTACCCATTCATCGATGATCTCTTTGTAGTCAACGAGGTCTTCCATACTTCTTGAACCGTAAACGATGTCGATCTTGCCGTATCTGTCACGGTAGTGACGGCAGTAGTTGATTACGGAACGGAGAGGTGCAAGGCCGATACCGCCGGCGATGAAGAGCATGTCCTTGCCGACGAATTCTGTGTCAACAGGGAAAGCATTTCCGTAAGGTCCGCGGATTGTGATCTGCTGACCCACTTCCATAGCGTGGAGCCACTGTGTGAGGCATCCGCACTTCTTGATGGAGAATTCCATGAACTCTGTGTTTGTAGGTGATGATGTGATGGAGAACATTGCTTCGCCTACACCAGGGATGGAGAGCATTGCGCACTGACCTGGCTTGTGGTCGAAAGCTTTCTTTCCGTCCGGTGTAACAACGCGGAATGTCTTAACGTCAGGAGTATCTATTCTGATATCTGTTACAACACCGATTACAGGGATAAGTGAATCGTTTATAATAGACATTACTTGTTACCTCCTAACTTCTTCATTACCTTTACTATATTCATGTTGATCGGGCACTTTGCCATGCAGCGGCCGCAGCCAACGCATCCGAAAATGCCTTCATTGTTTGTCGGATAGTAAACGAGCTTGTGCATGAATCTCTGACGGAAACGTTCAAGCTGTGTGAGACGCGGGTTGCCGTGTGCCATTCTTGTGAAGTCTGAGTACATGCATGAGTCCCAGCATCTGAAACGCTTTACTTCGTGACCTGTGTTGAAGTCCTTGATGTCGTAGCACTGGCATGTAGGGCATACGAATGTACATGTACCGCAGCCGAGACATGATTCTGAAAGGCTCTTCCATTCAGGAGCGTTGAAGAATTCGTTTGTCTTGCCGTCGCCGAATGCTGAAGCGTCGAGACCTGCGAGAGGAAGCTTCTTAAATACTTCCTTTGTCTGAGCCTTCTGAGCTTCAACTGCAGAAGCATCAGCGTCTTCCGTGAGAGCATTAAGGCTTTCGAGGAGCTTTGCGCCCTTGTCTGTCTTTGCTTCGAGGTAAACTGCATCAGCTGTCTTATGGCATTCGATGTCTCCTGCGGGAGCAGTTGCGTCGATTCCGAATGTCTGGCAGAAGCATGTTTCAGCAGGTCTTGTGCAGGCCATTGAAACGATGATGCCGTGGTCGCGTCTGTTCTTGTAGAAGTTGTCTACAGGATCAGCGAGGAATACTCTGTCGAGGATGTCGAAGCTCTTTACGTCACATGCGCGGACGCCGAATACTACGAAGTCTTCGTCTTCCTTTACAGTTTCCTTTATTTCGATGTTCTTTCCTTCAACCTTGAAGTCAACAAGGTTTTCTGTCTGAGGGAAGAAGAAGTCCTTTGCGCTTCTTACTGTGTTGAGAGCGTCTGACATTTTCTTTGTGCCGTCGTACTTCTCAAACTTTGCACCTGCTTCTGTGTCAACAGGTATGTAGAGTGCAGACTTTGAAGAGATCTCCGCGAAAAGCTGATCTAATTTATCGAGTGAAATTTTACGCATTCTCTTCACCTCTTTCTACTGCTTCTGAAGGCTCAAGGTCTTCCTTTGTGTAGTCAACGATAGGAGCACGGCTGCCAACTTCAGCACCAGCCTGGTATTCACCGTAGAAACCGTTGATGTCCTTGATGAACTTACGGTTGAGGAGGTGGAGCGGAATGTTCTGTGGACATACTCTTGAACATTCGCCGCAGTCTGTACATCTGCCCACTACGTGGAATGCACGGATGATGTGGAACATCTTTTCTTCGAATGAATCGGAGATAGCCTTGTTTTCAACACCTGATGCCGGGTTGTCGAATACGCACTTTTCACATGTACATGCAGGGCAGATGTTGCGGCATGCGTTACATCTGATGCAGCGTGAAAGTTCGTTCTGCCAGAAAGCAAAACGTTCATCAGGAGTCATCTTTTCGAGCTTTTCAACTTCATCGAAACGCTTGCTGTCGAGAACTTCACCGTCTTCGCCGAGGAGTTCATCGTAAGCAACGTGCTTCTTTGACTTGCAGTTTGCGCAGCGTTCAGCAAGTACGTCAGCTCTTTCGAGTGTGATCTTTCCGTCGTAGAGTGTATCAACAACTACCTTGCCGTTTTCTTCTGTTACTGAAGAAATTCCGCTTGCACTTTCCTTTATTTTGCTGTCGTCGATCATGCCGTTACATGGTACACCGACAACATAAACCTTTTCACGGTCAAATTTATATTCTGTAAGGAGCTGATTGAAGCTGTATGTGTCACAAGGCTTGAGGAATGCCATTACCTTGCTTTCGCTCTTTTCAGCTTCCTTCTTGATGTATTTTGAGAAGTTTGCACCGCAGAAATCATTCCATACGAATTCGTTTTCGAGTTCTTCCTTTGTTGTGAATACTGCAGGTGTTACGTCATAATCAAATTCACCCTTTTTCCAGCCGATAACGCGGTCAACAGTACCGTCAGCAAGTAACTGGGCTGCCTTTGCTATGAGATCTTCGCGTTTTATTTCTTGCATCGCAGATCCTCCAGTCTCTTGTTTTCGCCGAGTGAAACTACCTTCTCAACGAAATCATTCATTGTAGCAGCGAACTTTGCACCTTCAGCTGCTGATACCCATTCAACACGTGTACGTTCCTTTTCGATGCCGAGGTAATCGAGCATTGAGAA
>JAGDDO010000324.1 GCA_017848205.1 Oscillospiraceae bacterium
AATAGGGTGAGTCGGTTTTACAAATATAGTATAGTCTATAACTCACATGAAATCAAGACTTTATGAGCTAATTGACTTTTCCCTTATGGGTCACAGCTTTCCCTTAAAATCACGTTAAAAATAAGGGAAAGTTAAAATTATTAAGGGAATGGTACGCCTTCGACGTGCTGTAAAATATCATCAGCCACCCGGCGGGGTGGCTGATAATTTCAATAGCAGTCGGCGGCCCGGAAGAGGCAGCGGCTTCCTTTCATTCTTAAGTTTCATTATCCCACAGTTTGTTTCCGTCAGGATCATAGACTTCTGTATAGTTATCCGGATAACCCGGGGAATCATTAAAGCTTACTGCCTGTTTTTCCACAAGTTTAAGTCCGCTCTTTGTTATAACTTCATATCTGAATGAAATGGATTTTTCATCAGTTGTGATCTTATCACATGTGATCGTGTTACCGCTGATTACATCTTCTGTGATATCAATAGTTCTTAGATCCGTGTCACCTGCCATGTATGTAACTTTTACTGATTCAATATCCTCCGGACAATCAATTTCGGTGCAGTATTGTCCCTCAAATGCAAGTTTGCCGAAGGTAATATTTGTCGTTGCATGACGGTATGAAGTCGATACATTCGGAATGAAATTCCAGAACAATTCACCTTCAAGATCATCCACTTCTTCAGTAACAGTTCTGCCGTCGTCTGTTATTTTAACTGTGACATTGTTTACAGTTTTAAAAATATCTGTTCTGAATGAACCGTTGTAAAGTCCCGGCATGTACTTATCAAGAGTTACATCTGTTCCGTCTGCATTTACTATCACTTTCGTATCTTCCGAGTATTCTTTGAGTTCAACAGTATAGCAGACATCTGCTGTCATTTCCTTGAAATCAGGATTTCTGAGCACATATGACACCCTTCTGAAATGTGTGCTGTTTTCCTCGATTTCCTGACGAAGATCTGCGATCTCGCTTTTCAGATCCATGATATCAGTAATATAGTTATCCGACTGTGAATTAACGCGCTGACTGTTTATCAGTGTGACCCACATAATTAAAAACATGAAAGTCATATACACGACAAGTGCTATCATTTTTGGCTCCGGAACGGAAGTATGCGTTCCGCGTGCCTCGCCTTTCGCTATCTTGTCCAGGCGCCTGTTATAAAGGAAAATACAGAGTGCCACTATTAAAACTGCCAGAACAGCAACTGCAATAAGTAAAGTTTTTATAATATTCATTTTCATTCCTCCCTCTTAGAAATCAAAGAATCTGCGGAATTCACTGTAGTAGCTTCTCGTTACGTCAACCAGTGTTCCGTCCGTCATTGTCAGTACATATTTCATTGAAAGTGCCGGTCGTATCTTTTTCACATGTTTCCGCGAAATGATGACCGACTTGCTTATCCTTAAAAATTCCTTCGGATCAAGCTTGGTTTCAAGCTGATAGATACGGTCCTGTGAATAGTACGTATCCTTAAGAGTGTGTATCTCGATATCCTTGCCGAAAGATTCGATAAACACGACCTCATCTGCCGATATCCGGACAGCCTCCCTGTCTTTGCCGCGCGCTGCAAGGAAAGAGGCATATCCTGAAGATTCCGAAATCACATATTCCGCATCCTCACCGATCTCAATACCGTGTTCCGCAAGAAATTTTTCTACTAAGCTTTGTTTTTCATCTGAAACAGAAATCCGAAACTTCATTTTCATACCTCCTGTCTGTATTTTCAGTATATCATAAATCAGTTCCGTAAAAAAGGGGTATGAAACAAGATGCACCGGATTCGGGAATGAGTTGCACTTAAAATGCATAAACTCACCGGATCCGGTGCATTTTCCTTCGTATTTACTGCAGCAGACCAAGCTGCAGTGATAAGAATCTGTTTTTATTTCATAAGCATAACAGTCAGACTGACTTCTTTGTTTTCGCAGGTGTAATTTATCATACCGCCGTATTTTTCAACTGTTCTGCGTATATTGCGGACGCCGAAGCCGTGGTGGCCGGTGTCGGATTTTGATGTACGGATACGGCCGCTGTTCAGGGCTTCTGCGTCAGCATTTTCCGCGACCGGATTCTTTATCGTTATAACACGCTGCATTTCCGTTTTCCGGAAAGATATGTGTATGTACCGCTCATCTTCTTTTTTTAGTTTCATACACGCTTCTGCGGCATTGTCGATGGCATTGGCGAATACGGAACATATATCTATCGGTTTCCAGTCGAGTCCGCCTTCGAGAACGCCTTTCACTGTTACGTTTATGCCGTTCTGTTCAAGGTCATGCAGTTTCGAGGAAATGAGCGAATCGAGCATATCATCGCCGGTAACTATCCGTGGCGAAAGATCACTTACTCTGCCTAACATATCGTTCAGACTGCTTTCAGCCTCATCAAACCGCTTTTCACGCATCAGCACTGAAAGAAGTGAAAGCTCGTTTTTTATGTCGTGCCGGAATGCCTTTGTCTCCTCTTCAGATTCACGGTACTGCCTTGATGCGGCAAGCTCTGCTTCAAGGAAACGCGCATTGTCAGCACTCTGCTCGCTGAAATATACGCTCAGGCGGTTTTTGTAGATCAGTACCGGTGTGATAATTATGAGGATCAGAGTGAGCAGATCTCTCATTCTGTCAGGAGTACTGTCTTCATTTTCTATCGCTGTCGTGAGGAGTGTCATGCAGTAAACCATCACAAGAAGTTTCTCGGTCACACGGAAATACATCACCCTGCCTCTGCGGATACAGCAGAAATACAGAAAAACGATGATAAGAAGCGGCACTATGCTTACGCATATACCAAACCAGAAATTTTCGGTTACATCTCCTTCAATCTTAAAACCAAATACGGAGAGTATCTTTTCAAAGCACGCTTCAGATGCAAGATTGATAAACAGTTCCGTTACAAGCAGTCTTAAGAAAAGAGCTACCGTGCCCCAGAAACCTTTTCCGCTGAAAGATACCATGATAACGGCGGGAGCAAACAGCAGCGAGATCACGAAAAAGGGATTGCTTAACAGTGCTGATCCCGGAGCAAGCATGTCCGCGAGTGCTCCAGGCAGAACGACCAGAACACCGGCTATGATCTTCGTCCGTGTTATCTTCAGCGCTTCATCATAAAAGCAGTGTATTATCATCGCTGCCGCACAGACAACGGTAAACAGATTCAGGGTTTCTCCGACTGCTTTCAGTATTTCATTTATCATACTCATCAGAAGGCCT
>JAGDDO010000325.1 GCA_017848205.1 Oscillospiraceae bacterium
CCGGTCATAGTAATACCTCCTTAACTGCATTTACAAGTATCTCATTTTCCTCTCGTTTTCTTACCGCGATTCTGAAATAACCTTTTCCAAGTCCGCGGAAGTCTGAACATTCACGTATCATTATTCCTTTTTCCAGAAGAAGATCTGCAAGATCTTAACGAGCTCTGAAAAGCAAAAAATTACCCGAGCCGTCAGAAACTTTAAGTCCGCATCCTCGAAGTTCATTCATAAGATAGCTTCGTTCCTCTGTAACAAGCTCTACGGTTTTCTCATTCCAGCCTTTCACGTCAAGAGCTGCTGAACCTACCTCTTCCGCAGGTACGGAAACGCTCCAGAACTGTCCTGAATTATGAAGTTTATGAGCAGTATCCGCACTTCCGCACAGTGCATAGCCGAGTCTCAGACCGGGCATGGCAAAAATTTTGGTAAAAGCCTTTAAAACAATACAGTTCTCATTTAAGCTGTTCTTCAGACTGTACTCGTCCGCAGCCCCCGTAAACGGCATGAAACATTCGTCACAAATGAGAATAATATTCTTTTCAAGACATTTTTCAGATATTCTGTAAAGGAGATCCGGCGGTATAAGTTTTCCGGTCGGATTGTTCGGGGTACAGAGTAACAGCATATCGGTATCTTCACAAAGATGATCAAGTATCCCCTCGTTAAGCATAAAGTCATCAGATTCATCGAGCTGATATTCGGTTATCTGACACTTCACTTCTTCAAGTGCACACCGGTATTCGGAAAAAGACGGAATACAGATCACCGCCTTCTCCGGTCTGAATGCATGGACTATACGAAAGATAAGGTCTGCTGCACCGTTACCGCAGACTATATTCTCAAAGGTGATATTCTCGTAAGCCGAGAGCTTTTCACGTAGTTTCCGGCTTTTCGGATCAGGATATCGTGTACATTCAGAAACGCACGACGCAACAGCCCTGCCAACCTGTTCAGGCATGCCGAGGGGGTTTAGGTTTGCAGAAAAATCATAAAGTACGTTTTTTCCGTATGCGTCGCCGCCATGTATTCTCATAAAAACCACCTTGTTATAATAAAGCCGCGGAACAGCACTGAAATAACAAGCATAATAAATGAAGAAACATACATAAGTCTGTTTGCACGAATTATGTCAGCTGGTTCCGGCGGTCTGTCGTCATCGCCGATATATTCTTTTTTGTGGAGCTCGCCGAAATACCAGGCATCCCCCGCAAGACGAAGATGAAGTGCTCCGGCACACACCGATTCAGTCTGAGCGGAATTCGGACTTGCGTGCTTTCGCCTGTCACGTTTCCAGATGCGATAAGCATTTTTTCCGTCAAGTCCCGTAAAAGGGCATGACAGAATCATCAGAAGAGCTGTGAAACGCGATGGAATGTAGTTAAGTACATCATCGAGTTTCGCCGCGCATCTTCCGAGGTCTTTATACTTTTCATTTTTATAGCCGATCATGGAATCCATTGTATTGACAGCCTTGTAGACAAACCCGCCGACAGCGCCGCCTGCTGCAGTCCAGAACATAGGTGCCGTCACACCGTCAGATGTATTCTCGGCAACAGTTTCAACAGCCGCACGTATAATACCCTCAAGATCAAGCTTTGAAGTATCGCGTCCGACTATCATCGAAACTGCTTTTCTTGCCCCTTCCCCGTCTCCGGCATTCGAAGCACGAAAAACCTTCATGCTTTCATCACGGAGATTTCTTGCCGCAAGCAGATAGAATATCATTATGCTTTCGGTTATAACTCCAGCGGCTGGATGCAGAGAATACGCTGCAAAAAGAAGTAAAGCAGAAACAGAACCGATGATCAGAATGACCGTTAAAGCAAGAAATACTCCTCCTCTGAAAAGGTCCTTGAACTTTTTCCGTACAAAACTTTCCGTTACAGAAATGAGCTTTCCGATCAGCCTGACAGGATGAGGAAGACTGTACGGGTCACCTATTAGGCAGTCAAGGATAAATCCAGCTATCAGAGGAAGAGATGCAAAAACAAATTTCATATTTTCTCCGGGTTGATAAGTACATGACCGTCAAAATCACAGACCCATCCGGAAGCGTTGCCGGTCATCCAGTTGTAGTAGTCTTTATGAGGTTCTGAATACTTAGCCATTATCGCCATTATAGTTCCGCCGTGTACGACAAAAGCTATACTTCGGGCATAGCTGTATTTTTCTGTTATCTGTTCAAAAGAATGTACGCATCTGTTACGGAAATCTTCCGGCAGTTCGCCGTTCGGAAAATGCATTTCACCGTTGCTGTCGATCCAGTCCTGATAACGTCTGTCACTGCTCAGTTCTTCCGATGTCTTTCCTTCAAAATCACCGAAATCGCATTCACGCATATCTTCACAAACTTCAAAAGACTGACGCGGGAAGAGTATTTCAGCGGTTTCGATACATCTTTTCATCGGACTGGTCACAAGTATCTCAGATTTAGCGATATTCATATTTTCAAGCTTTGCTGTACCTTCCGGACAAAGCCCCTGATCCGTTCTGCCGATATAACGCTTTTCCAGATTTCCGGCAGTCATGCCATGACGAATGAGAGTGATCTTCACGGAAGTTCCCCCTTTATGGCTGTCGGGATGCCGCACATAACACGGATAACTCTGTCGGAGTTTTCAGCAATAAGACATCCGCAGCGTCCGACTGCTTCACGCCAGATACGGTCTTTCTTTTCTATTGGTATAACTCCTGAGCCGATATCATTCATAATGACAACACAGCACGGATTTATCCTGATAAGTTCGTCGGTGTATGTAACAGGATCGATCGAATGGTCAAGAAGTCTTCTTATGAGGTGATGATAGTTGTTAATGACGTCAGCGCCCTTTGCAAGCGCATAGTCGCAGCTCTCACCGTCAAAGTAATTTTCGATGCTTTCAGGCCAGTGTTTTTTTGAATAATCAAGTTTCCCCTGAAAAGCAGGTCCTGTAATAAGTGTCATAATAATACCTCCATCATAATGCCGGCAGCAACAGTAACGGCCAGAACGGATAGTTCACAGTTCTGAAGGAACCATCCGCAGAGGTCTCCTGTAGTTCCGCCGAATTCTTTGTATGCGGTCCTTCTGTAATACCAGAAACAGACAAGTGCTGCAGCAAGTACAGCAAGTCCTTTGACCGTGTTTATTAAAAGCATCAGCACGAAAGCGGATGCTACGAATAACGTAAGCATTGCTATTATCACCGAACGGTGAGATGGTTTCACAAAACTCTGAAGCGTACCGTCCTTTCTGGCACAGCGAAAAGTAACTGCAGATAGTCCGCTTAAGGCACGGGAAAGTACGTATCCGCAGGAAACCACCGCCGTACTTTTCAAATCATCGATCTGTGAAAACAGTGCAGTCTGAAGTATCAGATAAAGGCACACACGAATTACTGCGAATGATCCGATATGCGGATCAGCCATTATCTCTAGACGTTTTTCACGTTCAGCATATGAAGCTCGTGCATCGGTAACATCGCAGAATCCGTCTATGTGGATACCGCCGGTAACGAGTACGGGTATGATCACTGCGACGGCAGCAAACAGAAACTGTGCAACGGAAAATCTGGTACATACCCACCTTAAGCCAAGCAGGACCGCGCCAATGACCGCACCGATAAGCGGAAACCATCCGAGTGCGTATCTGTGGTTTTCTTCCTTCCATTCCACCTGTACCACCGGTATGCGTGAATACATGAGAAATGCAGAAA
>JAGDDO010000033.1 GCA_017848205.1 Oscillospiraceae bacterium
ACGAGGATGAACATCACCACCATGACCATGAAGAAGAGCGCTGCTGCTGCGGTGATCACGAGCATGAGGAAGAGCATCACCACTATGACCATGAAGAAGAGCACTGCTGCTGTGGTCATGAGCACGAACATGAACACGAACGCCATCATCATGAAGAAAAAACCGTGTCCGAACACAGCCATGATCACATTCACTCTCACGAACACGGCGAAAGTGAAAAATCAGAACTTCCGGTGATCATTGCCGGAGCAGTTCTTCTGGTGGCAGCTAAAATCGCTGAAAACTTCGTGGGAAATGAATGGCTGAGAGCATTAATGTTCGCCGTACCGTATCTTATCCTTGGCTGGGAGATCCTTTCCGATGCCTTTAAAGGAATACTACGCGGAAGAGTTTTCAATGAAAAATTCCTTATGTCCATCGCTACAATTGCTGCCTTTGTTCTGAAGGAATATCCGGAAGCGGTGGGCGTTATGCTCTTCTTCCGCATAGGCGAATTTTTCGAGGACAAGGCAGTTGAAAAAAGCAGAAGATCAGTTATGGATGCCATCGACATGCGTCCTGAAACGGTAAACCTCGTTGAAGGCAGTGATGTTACAGTTATTCCTGCTGAAGAAGCTGAACCGGATGATATTATTCTCGTAAGAGCAGGTGACAGAATACCGCTCGACGGCGTAGTTGTAGAAGGAAAAAGCGAGATCGATACATCTTCCATAACCGGTGAACATCTTCCGGTTTCTGTAAAGGAACATGAAAGCGTTCTTTCGGGATGTGTAAACTTAAACGGTGTCCTAAAGATAAGAGTAACAAAGCATCTTTCAGAATCAATGGTCAGCAGGATCGTTGACAGCGTTGAAAATGCAGCGGCAGGCAAACCGAAGATAGACCGTTTTATTACAAGATTCGCAAATGTCTATACACCTGTTGTAGTTGCTGTGGCTGCACTTACAGCAGTTATCCCTTCACTTATTACCGGCGACTGGCACAAATGGATCTACACTGCGGTTACATTCCTTGTAATCAGCTGCCCGTGCGCTATTGTTCTCAGCGTACCGCTTACATATTTTGCAGGCATAGGCGCAGGTTCAAAGAAGGGCATACTCTTCAAGAGCGGTTCATCCATTGAAGCAGTTTCAGACGTAAAGGCCGTTGTAATGGATAAGACCGGTACAATAACCAGCGGTATATTCAGTGTTGACAGCACTGATATATATGCAGATACTGATGAAAAGGAACTCTGCCGCATATGTGCTTCCTGCGAAGCCGTATCTACACATCCGGTGGCACAGTGCATAGTGAGAAAATCGGAAGAACTTGATCTTAGTCTGTCCGACGCTGAGAATATTACCGAATATGCCGGAATGGGCATGGAGGCAGAAATAGACGGTAAAAGAGTTATCTGCGGAAATGCTGAGCTTATGAAGAACAAAAATATAGACATTTCATCATATACACCGGGCGAAGCGTGTACAGATGTCCTCTGTGCAGTGGACGGCGTGCTTGCGGGATGCTTCAGAATAAGTGACACTCTGAAAGGCGAAAGTGTCAGTGCGATAGAGGCTATCAGGTCAAGAGGCATTAAAACTGTAATGCTTACAGGTGACTCGGAAGCCAGTGCCGCAAAAACTGCACACGCAACAAATATTGACCGCTATTTTGCAAAGCTTCTTCCTGAAGAAAAACTCGAAAAAATGAAGGATATCCGAAGTGAATACGGAGCGGTAATGTTTGTCGGTGACGGTATAAACGACGCGCCGGTACTTGCCGGAGCAGATGTAAGTGCTGCCATGGGAAGCGGTGCTGATGCTGCGATCGAGGCGGCCGACATAGTTATCATGAATTCAGAAATGGATGCCGTTCCGAAGGCACTGAAGATATCTTCAGATACAAATAGTATAGCAAAGCAGAATATAGCTTTTGCACTTGCTTTCAAACTGGCCGTAATGATACTCGGTATCGCAGGTTTAGCCAACATGTGGTTTGCAGTGTTCGCAGATTCCGGTGTTGCTATGCTCTGCGTACTCAATTCAGTAAGGATTCTGAGAAAGAAATACTGATTGGTTCAAAGCACACTTTCCTGCCGAAAGTGTGCTTATTTTCTATATTTTTGTTGATTTTATATGCGATTTATGGTATACTATTAGTAGTAACTTATAACTTTTGAATATTACGGAGCATAGCAGATGTCAATAATTATAAATAATATAAATTCACCGGTCTCAGAGAATACTGATTCGGTAATCGAAAAAGCTCTGAAAAAAGCTAAAATTAAGCAGACCGATATTCTTAAGACCGGAATATACAAGACATCACTTGATGCCAGAAAGCGTTCTGATATACACTTTGTCCACTCCGTATATGCTGATCTGGGAAGTCCCGCACTCGAAAAGAAAATGTGTGAAAAAGATGCTTCCCTGCAGTACATAGACAGCGAAGTGGCAAAACCCGTTATTTGCACCGGCGGTTACAAAGGCCGGATCGCAGTTGTCGGATTCGGACCTGCAGGACTTTTCTGTGCCCTTGTTTTATCGGAAAACGGCTACAGACCGATTGTCTTTGAACGCGGTGAACCCGTTGATGAACGTGCCCGTTCAGTGGACAGTTTCTGGAACGGCGGCCCTCTTAACATCAACTCGAACGTTCAGTTTGGTGAAGGCGGAGCAGGAACATTTTCCGACGGAAAGCTTACAACACGCATAAAAGATCCTTTCTGCCGTTACGTACTGAAAAATTTTGTCCGGTTCGGTGCGCCTGAGGAGATACTTTTC
The DNA here is from genome assembly GCA_017848205.1 of Oscillospiraceae bacterium. The sequence goes on from JAGDDO010000033.1 coordinate 2,766, forward strand.
AAAGCCAAGCCTCATATAGGCACGGACAAACTGCGTTCTGTCATCAGGGGAATGCGTGAACAGATCATAAAAAACGGCGGGGAAGTTCATTTTAACACTACCGTTACCGGATTTGAAACATCAGATGGCAGAATAACAAAAATTAAAACGGACAAAGGTGATCATGCTGTTGCTGCAGCGGTATTTGCTGTAGGAAATTCGGCGAGAGATACCTTTGAGATGCTCTTTGAAAAAAGTATTCCTATGCAGACAAAACCGTTTTCAGTCGGTGTTCGTATTGAACATCTGCAGGAAAGCGTAAATGAAAGTCTTTACGGTGAA
>JAGDDO010000326.1 GCA_017848205.1 Oscillospiraceae bacterium
GGCTGGTACGTAAACTGGCAGAAGGAAATGATGGCTTACTCAAACGTATACGCAGGACTGATAGTTATTGCAGCACTTTTCTATCTTATAATAACAATTCTTTTCAAAATACGTGACAGAGTACTCGGATGGCAGAAGGGCGTGATAAAATGTTAGGAGAAATAAAATTCGACGGTGTAAAGAAGTCCTTCACTACACTTGAAGGAGAAACCGTTATCGCCCTCGGCGGCGTTGATCTTGAAATTGAAAAAGGCAGCTTCGTATGCCTTATCGGTCCTTCCGGATGCGGAAAGTCTACCATGCTTCGTCTTCTTGCCGGACTTGACACTCCAACAGAAGGTGCCGTTTATTTAGGCGATAAGAAAGTCACACGTCCTGACCATGACAGAGGACTGGTTTTCCAGGATCCGAATCTTTTCCCGTGGCTCAATATCTACGACAACATATCTTTCGGACTTAAGGTGCGCAAGCTCTTCAAGGAGAGAAAGAATGACGTAAATGAGTTCATTGAACTGGTCGGACTTAAGGGATTTGAAAAGTCATTCCCGCATCAGCTTTCAGGCGGTATGTGCCAGAGAGCATCCCTTGCCCGTGCACTTATCGGACATCCTGAAGCACTTCTTCTCGACGAGCCTCTCGGAGCTCTTGACGCATTCACAAGAATGAACATGCAGGACGAGCTTCTCAGGATCAAAAAAGAGAAGGAAATGACCATGATAATGGTAACACATGATGTTGACGAGGCGGTTTATCTTGCTGACAAGATAGTTGTCATGACACCAAGACCTGCAAAGATCGAAAAGGTCATCGACGTACATCTTTCATAGCCGCGTGACAGAAACAATCCTGAGTTTATCAGACTCAGAAGTGAAATACTGAAAATACTTGATTTTGCAGGAAAAGAACGCGATATCGAGTACAATATATAATAATGAATGGAGTAATGGTGTTTTTATGAAAAAAAGAGTATTGGCCGGTGTTCTGGCTGCCGCAATGATGATGGCAGCAACTACAGCATGCGGAAACAGCCAGGGTGCTGCAAACGGAAATGACGGAGAATATGTGCTTAAAATAGGTGAGGCACAGGGCGCACTCTGTCACGCACCTCTTCAGATAGCAATGGAAAACGGCTATCTTGACGAAGCAGGCATCAAGTGGGAAAGAGTCGATTTCGGTAAGGCTGATATCCAGGCTGCTCTCGGCGCAGGTACTATCGACTGCGGATTCGGACTTGTAGGTAAGTTCATCCAGCCTATCGACAACGGCCTCAACATGGTCATCACAGCTGGTATGCACACAGGCTGTACAAAGCTTCTTGTAAAGAAGGATTCAGGCATCAAGACAGTAAGCGACTTAAAGGGCAAGAAGATCGCCGTATCTTCACTCGCAGGATCTGAAGCAGTTACTGCAAAGCGTCTTCTCTACTCCGACGGTTTCGACATCAGCGCTGACAGCTCAGATATCGAGTTCCTCGTTTATTCAACAACAGATCAGTCGATCGCTCTCCAGAACGGTGCAGTTGACGCTATCTGCGTAATGGACCCTATCGCTTCACAGGCTGAAAAGGAATACGATCTTCTCGCACTCATGGATACAGCAAAGACTGAACCGTATGCATCAGAATACTGCTGCGTAACATTCGTTTCAACAGAGCTTGCTGAAAAGCACACAGACATCGCAGCAAAGTTCACAGACGCATGCCTCAAGGCATCAGCATGGGTAGCTGCTCATCCAGAGGAAGCAGCAAAGATCCAGGTAGAAAAGGACTATGTAAGCGGCAACGCCGACGACAACGGCGCTATCCTCAAGACATACGAATTCAGACCAAGCGTACAGGGCGGTTATGACGCTCTTGTAAACGTAGCAAAGGAACTGAAGGACATCGGCCTGTTAGGCGAAAACACAGACACCGATGCTCTCGTAAAGCGTTCATTCAGAAAGTTTGACGGCGTTCCGGATTCATACGAAGCAAACGGCGACAGCTTTACTGCAGTAAACAAGTAATATTCCTGTTTAACACTTCAGTAAAATAACCGAGGCGTAACTGACGCAAAAGCGTCGGCTGCGCCTCGCATTTTTTTCTTAAAGGATATGACGTTTGAAATTGGTCACGCACTGAGTGACTTATCGGACGCGGTGTATTTTCCTTACATTTTCTGTTGCCTGAAAGTCTGAAACGTGGTATACTTATTATATGAATTTTGACATTAATCTGATAACAGGAGGTAAACGGTGAGCAATAAAAGACTTCTTCCTATGGGAATACAGGATTTTGAGAAACTCGTTAATA
>JAGDDO010000327.1 GCA_017848205.1 Oscillospiraceae bacterium
TCTGTCCTCGTATTCTGTTTACTGTAACTGTTCCGAAAAGATGTCAGAACATTATACGTTTTCCTTATTTTATTTGCTTCTTCATTATATCATTTTATATAATGAGATTCAAGGGAAACACTGATTAAATCGGAAATCCGGCTTCGCCGGATTTCCGGAGGTGGGAGTTGCGGGGCTTCGCCCCGGAACCCCACGCTGATTTATGAATAAATCAGCGTTTCCCTAAATATGGCTTCGCCGTATTTCCGGGCGAGGAGACTGCGGGGCTTCGCCCCGTGCCACACGCTGATTTATGAATAAATCGGCGTTTCCCGGGCTTTAAAATTTTCTGTGACAATGATATATATATTCAGCATATTTCTATTGAATTTTTTCGACTTATATTGTATAATATAAATAAATATATTCGTCAAACTGTTTAACCATAGCCGAACAGGGGTTATTCTTTCCTGAAACGGGGATTTTACAGAAAGGAGCTGCTATGGATCTGCAGAAACTCGCAGACAGCTTTTATGAGGCTACCTGCATAGTATCAGTACAGAAAAAAGGCGATGAAGGATACGGGGAGATCCGTATTGTCGCTGCAAATGATAAATACATTGTCCCGCTCGAAACGCCGCTTCCCGGTGATATTTCGAAAGCTATCGGAATACCGGATATTCTTCTGCACAAAAGGAAGTACATACCGAATTCACTTTATGAGGACTATCTGCCGAAAGATTTAAACTTTGAAGATATATGTTTCAGAGCCGCTGTAAAAAAACTTTCGGTACACACATTTTTCAATCTCAATGATCTGAATATGTGGTTTGAGATCTTCTGTGTTCCGGTAAACTATGAAAAAGACGATCTCTGCTACTGTGCCTACACCACTATTCCGAGCAATGCATACGATGTAGGAATGAGTTCCGGCAAAAGCAGTACCACATCGGAAGACGTTATAAAAACCTGTATAAAACTGAACAGTACCGATGATTTTGAGAAAACGATGCAGAGCATCATTCACGACATACGCCTTATCTGCCGTGCCGAGGTATGTTCCATCATGCTTGCAGATATTGAAAAGGATACCTTTTCAGTCATCGCCACAGACCGGGCGGAACACACATATATACGGCCTTTTGCACAGCGTGCGGATCATTCATATATTGCAAGGACCTGGGCCGATATGATAACAGGCAGAGACTGCATAATCGTAAAGGAAGAAAGGGACTGGACACATCTTAAAAAGCTCAATCCGTTATGGTACGAAGATCTCAGAAAAGCCAACGTCGACAGCATAGTTTTTCTTCCGCTCCGTTATGCCGGTGAAACACTCGGCTATATCTGGGCTACGAATTTTGAAACTGCTGATACGATACGTATCAAGGAAACACTTGAACTGACCACGTTTTTTATTTCTTCGAAGCTTTCAAGTCATAAAATGCTCGAACATCTTAAAAAGATAAGCTACACCGACCGGCTTACCAGCATACCTAACCGGTTTGCCTGCACGGACGTTATCACTCATCTTATCAGAACACGCTCGGCTTTTTCTGTTGTATCAGCCGATATAAACGGTTTCAAGAGCATAAACGACAGCATGGGATTTGAAGCCGGAAACGCTGTGCTGAAAGAGATAGCATCAAGATGGGTAAAGATCGCAAAGGAAAACATGTCCGGAAATAAAGATCTTATCGCACGTATGGGCGGCGATGAATTTGCGTTCGTTATCAAGGGTGACTATTCGGAAGAACAGATAATGCGGATAATTTCGCAGTATGAAGAAGCGTTAAACAAACGTGTCAATATTGACGGACAGGATATTTTCGTTACCGCAAGTTTCGGTTACTCTTCCTATCCGGATGATGCAAAAACATCTGACAGCCTTATTTCTGATGCCAGTGCTGCAATGCGTGAAGTAAAAAGGCTCAACAGCAGCAATCACATCCTGCATTTCACATCTGACATGCTTCGTCCGAAGCGTTCTCTCGTTATCGAAAACAAGCTCAGAACAGCACTTGAAAATGACGGCATCTTCTTTCATCTTCAGCCTCAGTTCGATATGGAACACAAACTGTACGGATTTGAAGCCCTCGCACGTATGAAAGACGAAAGCGGTAATTTCATCAGTCCGGGTGAATTCATACCTGTTGCTGAAAAAGTCGGACTTGTTGACAAGGTCGATGCTGTGGTATTCAGGAAAGCTGCCGCTTTTATCGGAAATATTATAAAAAATACGGGTAAAGAAATTGTTCTCAGTGTCAACGTTTCAGTCCGTCACCTTATGAAAAAAGATTTTACCGAAGAAGTACGGAGTATTCTGATGGAAAGCGGCATGCCTGCAAATCTCCTTGAACTGGAGATCACCGAGTCGATCATGATAGAATCAGCCGATAAAGCTCTTAAATGCATAAGCGAACTCTGCGAAATGGGTATAAACATAGCCATTGACGATTTCGGTACCGGTTATTCTTCACTGAGTTACTTGAATAAATTCCCTGCAAATCTGCTGAAAATAGACAAATCATTCATAGACAAGATGAACGACAGCGATTCTTCAAAGCAGTACGTGGCTGCAATAATATCCATCGGTCACATTATGGGCTTTAAGGTCATTTCCGAAGGTGTCGAAAAAGATACACAGTTTCAGACTCTTAAGGATATCGGATGTGACCTTATACAGGGATACATCTGGGGAAAACCAATGCCGGCAGATCAGGCTGAAAAGCTGATAACTGGCAGCGAGCCGGCCTGATAAAACGTATTTCCTGTGTGCTTCTTGCTACTGTACAATACTTAATAATTTTCTGCTCTATCTGATCACTGTCAAACTCATCTTGGACATTGTCTTGGACATCATCTTGGACATTGACCAAGACATTATCTTGATCACTACCCAAGTCAAGACGATCAAAAGGAATCGTGACAACTATTGCGTTATCTCTGAAGTCAAAAGCTTCTTTCCCGTAGATATCCACAATTCTCGGTACGCCTCGACCAGACATCTCACTTATGTGAAGCTGAAGAAA
>JAGDDO010000328.1 GCA_017848205.1 Oscillospiraceae bacterium
AGCCTTGCTGCTGACTTTGAATCCTTGGTGCATACCATGCCGAAAATGAATACGGGACGTACAATGTTCATTGAAGTGAGTGCTGAAAGAAGAGCACTTATACCTGCCGGATTATGCCCGCCGTCGATAACGATATCGGGATCGCCTTTTATATGTTCGACCATTGTAAGCACCTGAACTTCGGAAAGGCTTTCTGTATATTCTTCTCGCCTATTTCAAAACCTTCTGCTTCAATAACTTCAAGAGCCTTGAGCGCCGTTGCTGCGATTATTATCTGATGTCTGCCGTGCATTTTAAGGTCGTACTTTGCACAGTTGTAATCAAAATGTCCGCCTGTTTCATCGGTGTCAATGTTTTCAAGCTCATCTTCAAGAGGCATTATCAGAAGTGAATCCTTGAAAATGCACTCCTTCTGAAAGATCTGCATGACCTGTCGGTTGTCCCAGGAGATAACCACCGGTCTTCCCCTTTTGATTATACCGGCCTTCTGCATGGCGATCTGCTGAACAGTCTTTCCGAGAATGTCGGTATGATCAAGTGAAATAGAGGTAATGACCGAGACGATCGGTTCTTCGATGATGTTCGTGCAGTCGAGAAGTCCGCCTATTCCGGCTTCGAGGAATACGATATCGCATTTTTCCTCTGCAAAGTAGAGCATGGCGATTGCCATTGTGATCTCAAACTGTGAGTAAAGATCCTCACCTGCTGCTTCCGCAACTCTGGTGCAGTATTTTGCAACAGCTTCCTCAGGAATGTTCTGTGAATTGATCCTGATACGGTCCTCGTAAACACGCATAAACGGTGAAGTGAACTGTCCTGTCTTATATCCTGCGTTTATTAAGGACTGCGACATAAGCTCAAGAGTTGAACCCTTGCCGTTAGTACCTGCTATATGAACGAATTTTAAATTCTTATGCGGATCACCGAGCTTTGCCATGAGTGTTTCAGCACGGCTTAGATCTCTTATCTTTCCGCCGGATTTGGTATATCCGTCGATATACGCTCTCGCTTCTTTATAGTCCATTATTTAAAGCTCTCGATAGACTGGTTGATCTTCTGCATCTTTTCCTCTGCCTTTGCAAGCTTTGCCTTTTCAGCTTCGATGAGCTTTTCAGGAGCCTTTGCAACGAATCCAGGATTGTTGAGCTTTCCTGAGAGGAAGTCGATGTCCTTCTGAACCTTTTCCTTTTCCTTATTAAGACGTGCAATTTCCTTGTCCTTGTCAACGAGTTCGTTCATAGGAATAAATGCTCTTGCACTGTCTGTAACTGCTGTAACAGCATCTTCAAGTTCGATCTTTGAATCAACCTTAACAGATGAAGCAAATGCAAGCTTTTCAAAGAACATTGAGCAGCTTTCGAAAAGATCCTTAAGTTCTGTTTCGATGAATACCTGTGCCTTTACTGACGGAGGTATATTCATTTCTGTTCTTCTGTTTCTGATCTCGCGGATAACAGCGATTACCTTCTCGAATGCTTCTTCCTCAGCCTTGTATGAGAGAGATTCCTCAAATACAGGGAACTTTTCGAGCATGAGAGGTGTCTTTCCGTCTGTAAGTGTCTGCCAGATCTCTTCTGTTATGAAAGGCATGAACGGGTGGAGGAGCTTGAGCATTCCCTGCATGATGAATACGAGAACTGCCTGTGCTGAATCCTTTGTTTCGCCGCCTGCCATGATTCTTGGCTTTGTAAGTTCTATGTACCAGTCGCAGTAAACATCCCAGATGAAGTCGTAGAGCTTTGATACTGCAACACCGAGTTCATATCCTTCAAGGTTGTCATTTACAGCCTTTGCAAGATCGTTGAACTTACTGATGATCCACTTGTCCTCGATAGTGAGGTTTTCCGGAAGTCCTGTAAACTTAAAGTCTTCAGGAAGGTTCATCATAACGAAACGTGAAGCGTTCCAGATCTTGTTTGCGAAGTTTCTCGAAGCCTTTACCTTTTCATCGCTGTAACGCATGTCGTTACCAGGAGCGTTACCTGTTGCGAGAGTAAATCTGAGTGCGTCAGCACCGTATTCAGCAATAACTTCAAGCGGATCGATACCGTTGCCGAGTGACTTGGACATCTTTCTGCCCTGTGAGTCACGTACAAGACCGTGGATGAGAACTGTATCGAAAGGTACCTTGCCCATGTGCTCGATACCTGAGAACATCATTCTTACTACCCAGAAGAAGATGATGTCGTAACCTGTTACGAGTGTGTTTGTAGGATAGAAGAAGTCAAGATCCTCAGTCTTGTCAGGCCAGCCGAGTGTTGAGAACGGCCAGAGAGCTGAACTGAACCATGTGTCAAGAGTATCAGGATCCTGACGCATCGGCTTGCCGCACTTAGGACAAACTGCTGAGTTTTCCTTTGTAACTACCATTTCACCGCAGTCGTCGCAGTAGAATGCAGGAATCTGATGACCCCACCAGAGCTGACGTGAAATACACCAGTCCTTGATGTTTTCGAGCCAGTGGAAGTAGATCTTGTTGAAACGTTCAGGAACGAACTTTGTTTCGTTGTTCTTTACTGCATCGATAGCCGGCTTTGCAAGAGGTTCCATCTTAACGAACCACTGCTTTGATACTCTCGGTTCAACTGTTGTTGAGCAGCGGTAGCATGTACCTACGTTGTGGCTGTAGTCTTCTATCTTTACAAGTGCGCCTTCAGCTTCAAGATCAGCAACGATAGCCTTTCTTGCTTCGTATCTGTCCATGCCGGCGTACTTAGGATAATCTTCTGTGATCTTTGCGTCGTCTGTCATTACGTTGATAACCGGAAGGTTATGACGGAGACCAACTTCAAAGTCGTTAGGGTCGTGTGCAGGTGTGATCTTAACAACACCGGTACCGAAATCCATTTCAACGTAGTCATCAGCTACGATAGGGATCTCACGGTGAACAAGCGGAAGGATAACTGTCTTTCCTACAAGGTCCTTGTATCTTTCATCAGCTGGATTTACTGCAACGGCAGTATCGCCGAGAAGGGTTTCAGGTCTTGTTGTAGCAAGTTCAAGATAGCCTGAACCGTCTGTGAGCTTGTATCTGAGGTGCCAGAAATGTCCTGCCTGATCCTCGTATTCAACTTCGGCATCAGAAATGGATGTCTTACACTTAGGGCACCAGTTGATGATTCTTTCGCCGCGGTAGATAAGGCCCTTGTCGTAGAGCTTTACGAAAACTTCCTTGACAGCCTTGTTGCAGCCTTCGTCCATTGTGAAGCGTTCTCTTGACCAGTCGCATGATGAACCGAGCTTCTTGAGCTGTTCAACGATACGTCCGCCGTACTGTTCCTTCCACTTCCATGCACGTTCCATGAAGCCGTCACGGCCGATCTGTTCCTTTGTAACGCCGTCTTTTCTCATCGCTTCAACAATTTTTGCCTCTGTTGCGATGGAAGCGTGGTCAGTACCCGGAAGCCAGAGAGTAGCATAGCCGGACATTCTCTTGTATCTTATAAGGATATCCTGAAGTGTTTCATCGAGGGCATGTCCCATGTGGAGCTGACCTGTGATGTTCGGAGGCGGGATAACGATCGTGTACGGCTTCTTTGTTCTGTCAACTTCAGCTCTGAAGCATCCGCCGTCGTTCCAGTATTTGTAGATCCTGTCCTCAAAATTACCAGGATTATAAACTTTATCAAGTTCCTTTTTCATTACAAAAATCATCCTTCTAC
>JAGDDO010000329.1 GCA_017848205.1 Oscillospiraceae bacterium
CTATTATATGTGTTATAGGTTAATAAGTCAACATATAGATTCATATTGTTTAGTTATTATTCGTGATAGTTTTTTCCGATAGCCGTCTCATGACAGGTATAAAAAAACTGCAGATCCGTTAAAGTCTGATCCACAGTTTCTTTTAAGCCCTGAGAGTATGTTTATGCAAAATTCTTTTCAATGAACTTCCACTTTTCATCTCTTGAATCGGTTATCAGTTTTATATCATCTTCTGTAAGATGTTTAAAACGTCCCTGTCTTTTCAGGTAAGCTTCAACTGATGTGAATTCCTTCGGTCTGTGAGTCAGTCTGTATTCACCGTTTTCGTACTCGGCAAGATACCAGAGTCCGCTGTCCACAACTTCCTTTGCTATCTCAACGGTCTCATCAACGGCAACGCCCCAGCCTGTAGGACACGGAGCTATTACGTGAATGTACTTTGTACCCTGTATCTGTGAAGCCTTCTGCACCTTGGCTATGAAATCACCTATGTATCCCACACTTGCTGTGGCTGCGTAAGGAATACCGTGTGCAGCCACGATCTCGAACATATTCTTCTTCGGACGTATGTTTCCGTGAATGTTCGCTCCTGCCGGAGTCGTTGTTGTACTTGCGCCGAACGGTGTCAGACCGCTCTTCTGGATACCTGTGTTCATGTAGGCTTCGTTGTCGTAGCAGATGTAGATAATGTTGTCGTTACGGTCTATGGCACCGGAAAGTGCCTGAATACCGATGTCGGCAGTACCGCCGTCACCTGCAAATCCTACTGCTGTAAAGTCTTTATATCCCTTTGCACGGAGTCCCGCCTCGATACCTGTAAGCATGGAAGCAGTTCCGGCAAATGTGGAGATTATCGAATTGTTTGAGAAGCAGAGCTGCGGAAAATTGAATCCTACTGCGGACATACAGCCTGCCGGAAGAACTGAAACTGCATTTTTGCCGAGTACCTTAAGGGCAGCCCTTACCGCAAGGCTTCCTCCGCAGCCGGCACATGCCTTGTGACCGTAAAAATATTCTTCCCTTGAAATGCTGTCTGCGACCTTATTAGCCATTGTTTCCGTCTCCTATCCCGATAAAGTTTACTCTGTCCGTACCTTTTATGATGCTTTCGTAAATGTTCTCAATGTCAGATGCAGAGATGTTTCTTCCGCCGAGTCCGCCGATGAAGTTATATCCTTCAGCCTTTCCGTTTTCCTTTTTAACAGCGGAATTTACGTTTGTGAAAACCGAGCCCTCGTTACCGAAGCTGATATCCTTTTCAAGCACTGCATATGCCTTTGCATTCCGGAGAGCTTTCGCTATCTCGTCATTCGGAAACGGTCTCATGTAGCGTATACGAACCACGCCTGCACGTATTCCCTGTGCGCGAAGCTTATCTGCAGTTTTGCGGCACAGTCCGGCTATGCTTCCGAGAGTAACTATTATATATTCAGCATCATCGGTCAGATAGTTTTCGGTAAGACCGGTGTATCTGCGTCCGAATATTTTCTCAAATTCATCTTCAGTTTCCTTGATAACCTCAGAAGCAGCAAGCATTCCCTCATGGGCCTTGTACTTGAAGATGTAGTTGGTTTCCGGCCCTGCTGAAAAGGCCATATTCTTAGGATTATCAAAGTCGATACGGTTGTCTGTCTCATATGCCGGAAGGAAACTGTCTGCCTGTTCTTCAGTCGGAATGTCGACCTTTTCATAGGTATGAGTGAGAACGAATCCGTCCAGATTTGCCATGTACGGAGTGGAAACGCGTTTGTCTTCTGCTATTCTGTAGCTCATAAGTGCAAGGTCGAGTGCCTCCTGCGCATTTTCAGCGTATGACTGTATCCAGCCGCTGTCAAGCTGTGAAAGGCTGTCACGCTGGTCGCCGTAAATATTCCAGGGAAGAGCTGTTGAACGGTCTGCATTCATCATAACAATCGGGAAACGTCCGCCTGATGCGTAGTAAAGACATTCCGCCATATACAGAAGTCCCTGGGACGATGTGGCTGTAAATGCTCTTGCTCCTGTGGCGCTTGCACCCATTGCACATGACAGAGCGGAATGTTCCGACTCAACATGGACATACTCTGACTTTAAGCTGCCGTTTTCCACCATCTCGGAAAGACGCTCAACAACTATGGTCTGCGGTGTTATAGGGTAGGCTGATATCACCTCCGGACGTGCAAGTCTTACGCCCTCGGCAAATGCCTCATTTCCTGAAAGAAATTTTTTCATTTACGCTCCGCCTCCGTTTCTATTGCACCCGGTCTGCATATCTTCACGCATATACCGCAGCCCTTGCAGAAATCATAGTCGATCACTGCCTTGTTATCCTTTATCGAAATTACTCCGTCAGGACAGTAAAGATAGCACTGTTCACATCCGACACATTTTTCAGTACGGACAACAGGTCTGATGCTTCTCCAGCCGCTGTTTACAGTAACGAGATATCCCGCTTCAAAGCATGTGTTTTCCGGAACGTCATCGAATCCGAAAACCTTTTTGTCTCTTACATACGGTTTCATTCAGACACCTCCTGTAAAGCCTTTAAAAGCGCACCGGTATTGCGTTCGACAAGCTTCGCCGGCATGTATCCCTTCACTGCTTCCTTTGCTTCTTCCGGTGTGACAACGCCCGAAACACCGGCAAGAAGGCCGAGCATAACTGTATTTACCACAGGAAGTCTGAACTCTGCCGCGATACTCTCCGCATCATATACCAAAGCACCTTCTATGGCATTCTTTGAGTTGACGATTATCTTTCCGCCCTCTTTAAGTTCTTCCTTAAGCGAAGAACTGTAAAGTGTATCGTCAAGCACAACTATATAATCTGCCTTTTCAGTCTGACTTCTGTCAGCCACCGGTTCACTGTCGAGCTTTGTGAATGCCCTTACCGGTGCTCCTCGTCTTTCCGGTCCGAAAGACGGAAAAGCAAGCGCGTATTTATCGTCATCTGCAATTGTATAAGCTGCACCGAGCAGTCTGGCTGCAGTAAATGCACCCTGACCGCCGCGTCCGAGCCAGAGTATCTCTTTCATATGCATATCTCTCCTATCATATTAGTGTGTTTTAATTATACACTTATTCTCAGATGGTGTCTAATATCAATAGCCTATCATCAGTTATAGTAAATATTTATACGCTGACCCCTTTCATCCGCGCTGATTTGTGAATAAAACAGTGCTTCTCTGACAAAATTCTGTAGACAAACAGACGATAATGTGGTATAATTTATTTAACATGGTCGTAATAAAACAACGGAGGAATACATTTATGTTCAAGAAATCTTTCACTGAAGACGATATTAAAGAACTTATAAACGAAAGCCTTGAAGAGACGATAAAAAAGCAGGCTGACGAAATTGCAGAACTCAGAAGAATGGTAAAGCACCAGTCAGGCGAGATCTATGAACTCAGAAAAAAAGTATATGAAGAAGGTGCAGACTTAAATCTCGGTCTTACAGAAGAAAAGTTAAACGACCTTTCAAAGAAGATCGCTCAGGAGATACTTGCTGAGCCTGAAGAAGAAACATTCAAGCGTGCAAAGCCGTTCGTTGATGAAAACGGCGAAATGAACACACCGCTTTCAAGAATGGGCTACGTAATGAGCGAATGTACAACATTCACACAGAAGTACGTTTCAAAAATGCTCCGTTTATTATTCGGAAATAACGAAACAAACGAATGATAATTTATGCCGGAGAAACTTCTCCGTAAAAAAAGGAACACATTTCAGTAACGAAAGCTGAAATGTGTTCCTTTTTTTGTTTATTAAAACAGATCTGCGGACAAGCATCACGGTAACCCCGGATGCAAAGTGCCGCAGATCTTTTTTTATCTGGTATGATCAGTTTTTACCTTTTACTATTATAACTGCATTGCGTTCAAGCTGTTCATAACGTGTACAGACTGCTCCCATGTCAAGTGTAAGAACACCGTTCATAGGATCGTGTGTGCGTACAGTACCTTCATCGGCATTGTAGCCGGTAAGGACTACGCAGTGCTCGTTTGACGGCCACACAACTTCCTTGTTTTCAGGTGTCTGCCACTTTGCCTTGTATTCCGGTTCAACAAGTTCCATAGTTGACCAGATGATAACAGGAACATCGTGCTCAACGTAGTCAAGCAGTTCCTCAAATTCAGCTCCTGAAAGATTTACAGGAGAAAGTGAATATTCGCTGTCAGTGATATATCTCTGTGCTGTTCTTACTATACACGGTGCCATGCATCCGTATGAGGTATCCCCCTCCGGATCTCCTGCAAATGTATATTTGAAATCAGGTCCGTAATATTTGTCATTTTCATCACAGCGGACATCCTCCTTGATGAGATAGCCGCGTGCAATATCCACCTTGTCGGCATCGGCGCCGAGATATCTGAGGACCATGGTAAGCGAGGTTATTTCGCAACCTGTCGGAAGTTCCGGCAGCTGTCTTATGAGTTCAAAGTCATCGATGTAGTGACTGCCTGTCTTTTTGATCTTCTCTCTGTTAAGTTCAAACAGAGTTTCGCCTGTTTTGCCTTTTGATTCAAATGAATCTTCATCCTCCACTGCATTTGCGTAGTGATGAGGTTTCAGTTCATTGTCAGACGTTTTCGTATAAATAAAAAAATAAATGGCAGCAGCCGATACTGCCGCTATAATAACAATAACTGCTAAAAAAATCTTAACTAATGTTCGCATGAAATGCTCCCCTAAACTGATTATAATATTTTTTCGCCCATCCAGTACCACAAATTTTCTGCAAATCCGAGCTTTGCATACCATTCGTCGAGCGATGTATAGTTTACATAAACTTCGGTACATCCCGCCTGTTTCAGGTATTGCGCTGCATAGGCTACCATGCCGAGTCCGATGCCTCTGTTTCTCTCTTCAGGCACAACTCCGACATATCCTAAAAGTCCAGTTCTGTTGTCTTTCCCCGTAATAATTGTCCCTGCATCAGTATCTGCCGTTAAAAAACCTACAGTTCTGCCGGATAAAACGGCTTTTATTATGACAGAGCTGCCGGCTTTCTCATAAAACTTAAGCCACTTGGGCTCAACGCGCTCCACCGCTTCAAGAACATCTGAAATGTCACCGCCGATGACTGCTTTATAGCTCAGTCCTTCCGGAAGAGCTCTTCTTCCGAATGAGCCGTCAGAAGGAATGTCTTCGGCATCAAGGACCATGCTGAGAGTTCCGTTGAAGGCCGTATAGCCGCGGTTTTCAAAAAAGCGGTGGGACATGGTATCGATAACAGCGCCCCAGAAAATATCGCGCTCGCTTCTTCCGAGAACTGCTCTGTCGTATCCGCGGGATCTTATAAGTTCCTCTGCTTCTGCAAGCAGCGAAGAGCCGAGACCCTTTCCCTGATGATCCGGATGAACACAGACAAGTAAAACAGCGTTCCCGTCAACTGCTGCAAATCCTGTGACCCCGTCACCGCTTTTTCTGACAAGAAGATCAGCCCCTTCAAGTTTTTCAGCCATTACATGATCTGCTGTTCCGAGCATCGGAAAACATTCTGAAAAAACCGAGAAGAACTGACTGTCGAATTTCATGAAGGTTTTTTCTCCTTCACGGCTTTTTCCATCCTGTGCTTTAAAGGCGGATGGTTTATCATCTTTTTCATTTCTGATTTTGCCTGCTTCATGGCAAGAGATTTCTCGATCTTTTCTTCCATGTAGCTGAGATCTATATCCTGAGATACATCAAAAGTTTCCATTTACTCAAACTCCGTTCCCTGTGATTCGAAAGCTTACTTCCGGTTACAAACTTTACACGACCCTAAACTATTAGGCTACAGACATTCTACCATTTAAATTGAATTCTGTCAACTCTAATCCTGCGTTAAGGCAGTAAAAAAACGGTGACAGCCGCAGCATATCACCGTTTTACCTGCTATAAGAGAGACACTGATTTTTTCATAAACAGACGAAGGGATCCGGGGCGAAGCTCCGTTTCTCCTCATACAAATCATTGTTTCCTTAGATATGACTGATTATTTTTCAAGAAGCTTTTCTGCAGAAGCAAGCTTTATGCAGATGCAGAAGAGTTCCATAGCCTTTGTAAGTTCTTCAACTGTCGGGTATGAAGGAGCGATTCTGATGTTGCTGTCATCAGGATCTTTGCCGTAAGGATAAGTAGCGCCTGCACCTGTGAGTACAACGCCTGCTTCCTTGCAGAGTGAAACGATTCTCTTTGCACAGCCCATCATTGCATCGAATGAGATGAAGTAACCGCCTTCAGCATTGTGCCATGAAGCGATACCCAGTGGTGCGATGTTCTTTTCGAGCTGGTCGATAACAACAGCGAACTTAGGAGCAATGATGTTCTTGTGAAGCTTCATGTGGTTCTTAAGGCCTTCAGCGTTCTTGAAGAACCTGATGTGACGGAGCTGGTTGATCTTGTCGAAACCGATCGTTGAAACTCCGAGGCCCTTCTTGATGTATTCTACGTTTTCAACGCTTGCTGCGAGAACTGCAACGCCGGCACCAGGGAATGATACCTTTGAAGTTGACATGAATTCGTAAACCATGTTTTCTGTGCCGTTCTTCTTGCATTCGTCGAAGATGTTGAGTATGCACTTAGGTGAGTCTGTGAGGTGGTGGATGCAGTATGCGTTGTCCCAGAAAATTCTGAAGTCTTCTGCCTTAGGCTTTAATGCTGCAAATCTCTTTACCACTTCGTCTGAGTAGCTTACGCCTGTAGGATTTGAGTACTGAGGAACACACCAGATACCCTTTATGGAAGCGTCTTCTGAAACGAGCTTTTCCACCATGTCCATGTCAGGGCCGTTTTCATCTGTAGGGATGTTGATCATTTCGATACCGTAGTACTGTGTGATACCGAAGTGTCTGTCGTAACCAGGTACAGGGCAGAGGAACTTGACCTTGTCAAGCTTTGACCAAGGTGTGCTTCCGAGAAGTCCGTGTGTCCATGCTCTTGTAATTGTATCGAACATGATTGCGAGGCTTGAGTTGCCGTATACGATGATGTTTTCAGGCTTTACACCGAGAACGTCAGCAAACATCTGCTTTGCTTCCGGAATACCGTCGAGTACGCCGTAGTTTCTGCAGTCAAGTCCCTTTTCCGTTGAAAGTGTATCGTCAGCTGAAAGAACGTTTAACATCGGCATTGTGAGATCAAGCTGTGCCGGAGCAGGCTTTCCTCTTGACATATCAAGGCGAAGACCCTGGCTCTTGAAATCAAGGTACTGTTTTTCAGTCTCGTTCTTAAAAGCTAAAAGTTCTTCATGTGTCATTTCGCTTAATTTTTTCATTAAAAAGTCCTCCCAGTAAGGTTTCATTTATAGTTCTTGCCGGCACACGCCGGACGCCTAATATATATCATAGTACAAATCGATAAAAAATGCAAGTGATTTCTTTTATTCCTGCAAAAATTCTTTATCTTTCAATAATTACAGATGTTTTTTAGACGGCGCAGTTATTGATTATTCATAAAGAAATACTTCTTTTTCCATCACTTTCATTTAATTACTGTTTTGAAATTTTTATAAGTTCATATTGCATAGAGATTTGTTTCCCATGCAGGAATGTACGGCTGATGCCTTATGTAGAGCTTATAGTCCGGATGAAGGTCCAGAACTTTCAGCGGAAGATAGAAAATGTCCCTGTTTCTGTGGTAAAGTGAGATCATGAGCTTCGGTCTGAAAGTCTTAATTGTGTTCACCGCTCCGTTTATCGCCTCGTCCTCGGCTCCCTCAACATCCATTTTGATTATATCTGCCCTGCCGCCTGCAAGAATGCTGTCAACCGAACGTGCTTCCTTCGGCTTTCCGGCAATGCTTACAGCAGACTGTCTGCCTGAACGGTCAGCAAACATAAGTTCAGTGTCCTTTTCCCAGACTGCGCAGTTGAAGATTTCAACATTCTCCATGCCTTCCGTTGAAACTGTAAGCTTTTTAAAATTTCTTCTGTCCGGCTCGAGAGCATATATCTTTTCGTATTTTCCGTCCGTGTATTCAAGAAGCTCGGCTATGGTATCACCGGTATAGGCACCCAGATCGACGTATACCTCTTTTCCGGTCGGACGGATTATGTCAGTGTACACTTCGCTTTTCGGCGTTGTCACACCCTTAAGATATTCAGTTTTTCCGCTTATTCTGAAATTGATGACATCGGCAAAGACCTTTCTTGAAAGATCGTCCGCAAGGGCGTTATAAACCTTTTCAAGCTCATCTGCATGTTCGAGACAGTATTCGTATGTAAACAGTCCGCCGCCTTCGATAGGCACGTCAGGCGCGTACAGAGTGTGTTCTGCTGCCATCCCCTCTATTTTTTCAATAAGAGAATCATATCCGGCTGCAAAGGCCAGTACAATTACAAAGTCCTCTTCCTCAGCGCAGACTTCGGAATATTTTTTGACCTTATAGCCCTTGAAGGAATGACCTCTTACAAACTCGTCGCTTGCAAAAAAGCCCTTTATTCTGATACCGTATTCCTCAAAAACAGCCAGTATCTTATCAGCGCCGTTTCCCATACCGTAGATGTACAGAGGTCTTGTTTCCTCCTTCAGCGCCTGCCAGCATGACTTTGTTTCCGTTATAAATGAAAGCATTTTATTCTCCTGTCCGCATAAAAAAAGGGCGATAGTTCTATCACCCTCTGATAAGTTTACTTATTCCTGAATTCCGTCATCGTATCCGTCGTGATCATGGTCGCAGTAATGACCACCAGGGATCATGTCTCTGCCGCGGATGCCGTACTTGTCGCGTTCCTCGTCGATCTCCTTGTCGATCATTTCAGATACTTCATACGGCTTTTTGATATGTTTTATCTCCATTTTAGGAGTATCGGTATCACGTGAGAAAACTGTAATGGTACCGCAGCCGAATAATCTTTCACCGAAAGAAAGATTAAGCTTTTTATCTGTTATCTTGTAAATGTTGATCTCATCTTCAGTGATATTGAAAAAGCCCGTGCGGCAGATTATCTTCTTGTCTGTAAGAAAATATCTTGTAAAAGATATCGGAAGTCCGAGGAAAGTTCTTTTTTTGTCTGTCCAGATATGCTCAATGTGTTTGCCCATTGTTTATCCCCCTGATAAATTTATTGTGAACGTCAAAATTCTTTGACGTTTACTTTAGAGTACGCAGATTTCCTTTCTGCGCTCACTATAATTATAAAGATTTACTCATCTCTTGTCAATGAGAAATAATAGCAAAGTAATTTAATGAAATTATTTTTCAGAAAATGGTTGACAAATATTGTTTTATGTGTTATCATAAATTTACAGGGAAATAACGCCCACAACAAATTTGACATTACAAGGAGATTTTAAGATGAACTGTAACGCATTTACAAACATTCTTGAGGAAAACCTGAAGGAATCACAGGAGATCAGAGAAACACACACCGTGCTCACCATGCATCGCAAGGGAGAAAAAGCGGATCCGGGTGACACAAAAGCCGAATCATTCATAAGGGAGACCAACATGAAATACTTCCGCATTGAATGCGATGCACTGCTCGGCGACTTTGCAGTGTTTGACATCGGAAGCAAAGAGGAACGCGGAAACGGAGCGGTTATCCTGAAGGTCGCTTCGCTGAAAAAAGTTTATGAGGAAAAGGGCTGGGACGCAGTTATCAGCGTCGTCCTCGAAAACATACGCTACGCCCAGTACATAAAAAGCTCTGCCGGCGAGGTCACGGACTCCCTCTTTTCCTACGAAAAAATCAAGGACAGGCTGATAATTCGTCCTCTTAATCTTAAGAGCAACCGGATAAAACTTGAAGGCTGCGTCTACAGAGCCTTTGAGGACATAGCTCTGGTACTGTACGCCATTGTTCTTGATGACAGGGAAAACGGTATTCTCAACACCATAAAGGTTCCCTATACCGTTTTTGAGGAATGGGGCATTGACTTCGACGAGCTTCTGAAGATAACTATGGGCAACACGGGCACCTACGCAACGCCGAGACTGTACACAAACATTTTCGACATAGAGCACACGCCGGACCACGAAAGCGCTTTCATGGCAAAGGAATTCAAAAACCGGAGACTTAAGCCGGACAACGTGGCACTCGTGACCACAAACCGTAAGACCAACGGAGCCATAGCGATGTTCTATCCGGGAGTGAAGGAAAAACTTGCGGAAATGTTTGACGACAGTTTCTATGTCGCATTCACGAGCATACACGAAGCTATGATACACAAGAAAGGAAGCATCGATCCGACCAGTATCAAACGCAACGTGACTGAGACCAACCGGATATTCGGTCCGGATGACACCCTGTCCGACAAGGTATTTTTCTTCGACAGAAAATCCGGCTCATTTGCCGCCGTTGTTTAACGAACTCCGGTTTTACGTAACTTTTTGATTTTTTCTATGATATCTTTTTTTGATTTTTTATGATATAAGAAAAGCCTGCGCAGCATTACTGTACGCAGGCTTGTTTTTTATTCCGGAAGTTCATAAAGAACTGTTTTTCC
>JAGDDO010000330.1 GCA_017848205.1 Oscillospiraceae bacterium
ATGGCAAGAAAATTTATTGCTATGCTTTCAGCATTTTTAATGCTGGGCACAATGACTGCATGCGGTGCAGTTGACAGCGGAACTGGAAACGCAGGAACAGACACAAACACAAATGCAAACGCTGATTCGAAAACAGATGACGGCGCAAAGGACGACGCTGCTGCTGAATCAAAGGCTGATGATACTTCATCAGGCGGAAAGCAGACAGTTGGTATCGCAATGCCGACAAAGTCACTTGAACGATGGAACCGTGACGGTGAATATCTGAAGGATCAGTTTGAAGCAGCAGGCTACAACGTTGAGCTCAAGTATTCAGACGATGATCCTAACCAGCAGAACAACGATATCCAGGGAATGATCGCAGACAAGGTTGATCTTCTTCTTATTGCTGCTGTAAACGGAAACACACTTTCACAGACACTCAGTGATGCAAAGGACGAAGGCATTGAAGTAATTGCCTATGACCGTCTTATTATGAACACTGACGCAGTTTCCTACTATGTATCTTTCGATAACTATACAGTAGGCAAGCTTCAGGGCGAATACGTAAAAAAAGAACTTGGTCTTGACAAGAACGCAGGCCCGTTCAATATCGAATTCACAGCCGGTGACCCTGCCGACAACAACGCACCTTACTTCTTCAACGGTGCCTATGATACACTCAAGGAATTCATTGACGCAGGCAAGCTTACTATCCCTTCAGGCAAGGAAAAGTTTGAACAGGTAGCTACAGAAGGCTGGTCAACAGATACAGCTCTTGAAAATATGCAGAACACACTTGCATCATACTACGCTGACGGAGCACAGCTCGATGTTGCACTCTGTTCAAATGACTCAACAGCTCTCGGCGTTGCACAGGCTATCGCTTCTGACTACAGCGGCTCAAACGCTCCTATAGTAACAGGTCAGGACGGCGATATCGCAAACCTTAAGAATATTGTTGACGGAAAACAGTCAATGACAGTTTACAAGAATGTAAGTGATGAAGCCGGTGTAACTCTTGAAGTTTCAAAGGCTGTTCTTTCAGGACAGACACCTGATGCAGGTCTTGTAAGCTCACTTTCAGCTGAGGCTGCATACGACACAGAAACATACAACAACGGTAAAAAGGTTGTTCCTTCATACCTGCTTGTTCCGTATGTAATCACCAAGGATAACCTCGATCTTCTTGTTGACACTGGTCTCTACAAGTGGGACAGCGATCACAAGTACCTTGAATCAACAGCTTCAACAACCTGATGATACAGTAAACTAAGGAAACACTGATTAAATCGGAAATCCGGCTTTGCCGGATTTCCGGAAGTGGGATTTTGCGGGGCTTCGCCCCGAACCCCCACGCTGATTTATGAATAAATCAGCGTTTTCCAAAATAAGAATGCACTCTACGGAAAGGGCGGGCTTTGCCCCGCCTTTTCTTATGGGAGCACTGATATGAATGAATCAGTGTTTCCCTGTATAAGCATGTAAAAAGGAGAGATATACTTGGCAGAATATATTCTCGAAATGAAAAACATAACAAAGGAGTTCCCTGGTGTAAAAGCTCTCGACAACGTAAATCTTCAGGTAAAGGCCGGTGAGATACACGCACTGGTAGGTGAGAACGGTGCCGGTAAATCGACTCTTATGAACGTTCTCAGCGGTACCTATCCGTACGGATCCTATACCGGCGACATCGTGTACAACGGTGAAGTGTGCAGGTTCAGAACACTTCACGACAGTGAGGAAAAGGGAATAGTTATCATACATCAGGAACTTGCGCTTATACCGGAACTGTCCATAGGCGAGAATATGTTTCTTGGAAATGAACGAAAGGGAGTTCTCGGTATAAACTGGGATGAGACATATCATCAGGCATCCGAGCACATGCGTCAGGTTGGCCTTAAGGAAGAGGCTACGACTCTTATCAAGGATATCGGAACGGGAAAACAGCAGCTTGTCGAGATAGCCAAGGCGCTCAGCAAGAACGTAAAGCTGCTTATCCTTGATGAGCCGACATCATCGCTTAATGAAGAAGATTCGAAAATGCTCCTTGATCTGCTTATCAGTTTCAGGGAAAAGGGAATGACTTCGATAATCATTTCCCACAAGCTCAACGAAATTTCCTATGTAGCTGACAAGATAACTGTTGTTCGTGACGGATCGACTATCGAGACCATCGACAACGAAGGACACAATATTGATGAGGCACGTATTATACGGGGAATGGTTGGACGTGAACTCAGTGACCGTTATCCTTCGCGCGAGCACAATATAAGTGATCAGATTGGAATGGAGGTAAACGGGTGGACGGTTTATCATCCTCTGTTTACTGAGAAAAAGGTTGTGGACAACGTTTCGTTCAACGTTCACCGCGGTGAGATAGTCGGATTTTCAGGCCTGCAGGGGGCAGGACGAACAGAACTTGCCATGTCGGTATTCGGCAGATCCTACGGATCGAATATAAGCGGATCGCTGAAGATCGACGGCAAACCTAAGGAATTTAAAAATGTACGCGAAGCGATAGGTGCCGGACTTGCCTATGTAACGGAAGACAGAAAGGGCAACGGACTTATTCTCGCGGAAAGTATTGCGAAAAACACGACGATGGCCAGGCTCGAAAAGGTATGCAGCAATGGCATCATCAACATTGATAAGGAAAACCAGGTGGCCGAGGAGTACAAGGGGAAAATGCGTACCAAGGCACCTACTGTTCAGCAGGCGGTCGGAAATCTTTCAGGCGGAAACCAGCAGAAGGTGCTGCTCTCCAAATGGATGTTTGCCGATCCGGAAGTACTGATCCTCGATGAACCTACCAGGGGTATCGACGTAGGGGCGAAGTACGAGATCTACTGCATAATGAATGACCTGGTAGCGCAGGGTAAGTCAGTGGTCATGATCTCGTCGGAAATGCCGGAACTTCTCGGCATGTGTGACCGTATCTACGTAATGAACGAGGGCAGAATGGTTGCTGAAATGCCTGCATCGGAAGCAACGCAGGAAAAGATCATGTCAGCCATCCTTCAGTCAGACAAGAAGGATAGTACTGATGAGTCAAAATCTCTCAATGCAGACAAAAACTGATCTCCGCACCATCCCTCCCCGCAGTTCCGGCGAATCCGGAACTGCGGCAAGATAAGAATTAATCTAAGGAGTAGTTATGAACGTAAAAAATTTCATAAAAAAATACACGATGGTCATCGCACTCGTCGTAGTATTCATTTTCTTTTCTGTCTGGACAGAAGGAAAGCTTCTTGTTTCACAGAACATGTCAAATCTTCTGCTTCAGAACGCATACGTGCTCGTTATGGCCTGCGGTATGCTTCTGTGTATCCTGACCGGCGGTAACATCGACCTTTCAGTAGGCTCGACAGTCTGCCTTATCGGTGCGGTAGCCGCGCAGCTGATGGCCAAATACGATATGAACGCCTGGCTCGTTATCGGTATCTGTCTGCTTCTTTCAGTGCTTATAGGCATGTGGCAGGGATTCTGGATAGGGTATATACACATACCGCCTTTTATCTGTACGCTGGCCGGAATGTTCTTATTCAGAGGTATTGGACGTGCGATACTGGAATCCAAAACAGTATCTATCAACAATGAAACATTTCTTAATATTTTTGCATCGTATATAAAAGTTCCGGGTCTGGATGACGGCAAGGTAAAATGGTCGGCATTCGCTGTCGGTATAATCATTGCATGCATACTTCCTGTTGTTACTTTTATAAGCCGTGCGAAGAAAAAGAAGAAGGGATACAGACAGGCTTCAGCAGTTTCACAGTATGCAAAGGTAGGAGTTATCGATGCTCTCGTTATCGTGTATACATGGAAACTTGCTCATTACAAGGGTATTCCGGTAATGGCTCTCTGGGTACTCGCTATTGTATTCATCTACGCATTCATTACTTCAAAAACAGCCTTCGGACGTTATTTCTACGCTGTCGGCGGTAATGAAAAGGCTACAAAGCTTTCAGGTATCGACACCAACAAGGTTTACTTCATGGCATATACATCAATGTCACTTCTCGCAGGCCTTTCCGGACTTCTCATCGCAGCCCGTATCGGTTCCATCAACGGCGATACAGGTAACGCTTTCGAAATGGATGCTATCGGATCATGCTTCATCGGCGGAGCTTCGGCTTACGGCGGAAGCGGTTCTGTAGGCGGTGTGGTAGTCGGAGCTATCCTCCTTGGTGTTATCAACCAGGGTATGTCGATCAAGGGACTTGATAACAACTGGCAGTACGTAGTCAAAGGTGCCGTTCTTCTTTTAGCAGTTATCTTTGACGTAGTATCCAACAAGAAGACCGGCAAGGCCGGATAAGAAAGAGAGTTTTAAATTCTTCATCTTTCTGATTTTCAATAAAAAAGAAAACGTTCGGAGTTTTTCTCTGAACGTTTTCTTTATGGAAACGCTGATTTATACATAAATCAGCGTGAGGGTCCGGGGCAAAGCCCCGCAAATTCCACCTCCGGAAAAGCCGGATTTCCGATTTAATCAGTGTTTCCTTATGTTTTATGATCAGTTTTCGGCTTTCATCTGTTTTTTCTTTTCGTACATGCGGCTGTCGGCGATCTGTTCGGCTTTTTCCGGATCACCGTCGGAAAGGTCATATTCAGCCATACCGAATGCTATCATAAGCGGAACAGGTGAACTGCCGGATGCATTGAATTTTTCCTGTTCTTCGGTGAATTTCTTTATTCCGTTGTCATAGTCATTCATCTGGTTTTCACCGTCGAGCACGGCAAAAAATTCATCACCGCCCACACGGAAACAGCGGCCGGAACTGCCGAAACTGCTGCTTATGATATCTGCTGCTGCGGTAATGAAACGGTCACCTTCAGCGTGGCCGTAGTTATCATTTACCTTCTTAAGATCATTCACGTCGAAATGTATGAAAATACATTTTCCGTCTTTCTTTTCACGAAGACTGTTCTCAAGAGCGCTGAAAGCAGCTCGTGATCCTATTCCTGTGAGAGTGTCTTCCATTGCAAGCTTTTTCATGAGTTCAGCCTGTCTGCTCGATACACGCATGTCGATGAGTTTTCGGAACTCATAAAATGAGACCATGAGTATGAATACAAACAGTCCGATCCTTGACATAAGCGGAGTGTATGACGAATGCAGCACGTAAAAACGGAAAATATCGAGAAAAGCACAGACGGCGACAGCCAGAAATGCTATGATTATATAGCGTATATTTTTTATGACGAAACGTTTTTTTATGACAGCATCAAAAATCAGTATTGAAATGGCGATTATTCCGAGAATGATGAGTGCATGGGTAGATACAAGGAAATCACTGTAATCTGCCACGTTAAGGCAGGTGAGTGTGAATGAAAAGATGAAATTAAGCAGTGTCAGAGCGATACCTGCATGGACAAGCGGATTTTTCTGACTTTTTGTGAATGATGCGGCATAAACCCAGACCGGTACAGGAATAAGTTCCATTGCTGCATAGTCCATTACCCTTATAAGAAGCGGATCAGGTGAAATTATGTGAAGAATCCTTATCTGGGAATGACACCACACGGTAAACAGTATGATGATAACACCAAGGCATATTGATTCCACCATATCTTTATAGGTGCGAAGCACCAGAATTCCGGCTGCAAAAAGGATGACACCTATCAGAAACGTTGCGGCACAAATGCAGAATGCAGGCAGCTTTTTCTTGGCCAGTGCATTGATATAACCTGAAGAATCTTCAAGAGCTATTTCATAAAAACCGTCCCATCTGTCATCATTAAGTGAGACGACATCGATACGTATTTCCGTAGTCCCGGCAGGTATCGGCACAGTATGTATTATGTCACCGTAACGGTTACCGTAAATACTGCCTAATACCGGGTGAAACGATTAAGTATTTGCTCCTTCAGCATTTATGTCGAAAAATATGTTGTGGCTCCGGAAACAGAGCGACCGGCTGTCAGTATGCGGTGAGTCGAACCGGTAGAAAACTGAACCTTCCTTGTTTTCATTATAA
>JAGDDO010000331.1 GCA_017848205.1 Oscillospiraceae bacterium
CTGGCCTTCGATTCCCTTCTGTGGTGTTCCGTATACATCATCACCGAATACCGGATGACCTATGTATTTCATGTGAACTCGTATCTGGTGAGTTCTGCCCGTTTCAAGTCTTAACTTTACATAAGCATACCTGTTATACTGTTCCAGTACAGTATAGTGCGTGACCGCGTGCTTTGAACCGGTCTGTGTGACGCACATCTTTTTCCTGTCAGTTTTGTGACGTCCTATCGGGGCGTTGATCGTCCCTTCGGTCTCCTTCAGTCTCCCGCAGACAACAGCTTCGTATTCCCTTGTAAAAGAGTGTTCCTTTATCTGTTCTGCCAGACCCTGATGAGCCCTGTCAGTCTTTGCAACGATCAGAAGGCCGCTCGTGTTCTTGTCGATACGGTGAACTATTCCGGGACGGACAACTCCGTTTATTGATGAAAGTCTTCCCCTGCAGTGAAACATGAGCGCATTTACCAGTGTACCGGTACAGTGTCCGGCTGCCGGATGCACCACCATTCCTTTCGGTTTGTTCACCACAAGAAGATCGTCATCTTCATAAACGATATCCACCGGAATATCCTCCGGTTCAGCCGAAAGCTCCTCCGGCTCAGGTATACACAAACTAACCTCGTCCCCTGCTGTCAGTTTACAGTTTTTGGAAACTATCTTACCGTTTACTTTAACATTTCCGTCCGCAATCATTTTCTGAGCAGCGCTTCGTGTAATGTCCGGAAACCTTTCCGGTATCCACTTGTCTATTCTCGATGAAGCATCGGAAGCGTCTACGGTCTCAGTTATCATTTCATCATTCATCCGGTGTTCCTTCCCCGGCTGTGGCTTTTTTTTCGTCTGTTCCGCGGCTGAAGAAGAAAAGAATATAGATCATGAGCAGGAATACTCCGACAGTCACACAGATGTCTGCAAAATTGAAAATCGCAAACTTAAATATTTTAAGTTCTATGTAATCCACAACATATCCTATACGGACACGGTCGATAAGATTACCTATTCCTCCGCTTATGACCATGGCTGATAATATCATGGCCGGACGGGATTTTCTGTAATTCTTTATTATATAAACGGCAAAAATTATAAGTGCTGCCGAGGCAAATCCGACAGTGAACCACTGCTTTCCGGACATTATGCTGAAAGCGGCGCCCTGGTTCTCGGTATAAGTCAGATTAACGATCTGCTTACCGGCAATTTTAATAAACTCACGGGACGATCCCCCGGCAAGTTCATTTACAGCCCATACCTTGATGAGCTGGTCGGCTCCTGTAAGTACGGCTATAAGTATGATCATTAATGCAATCATTGGTTTATATTTCTCCACGATAAAAAAGCCTGCCGCTTTCTGAATATAAACGACAGGCTTTGTCTGATTTATTTATTTTACAACTGATGCACAGCGTGCGCAGAGTGTAGGATGTGCTGCATCCCTGCCTACTGTTTCCGAGTATGTCCAGCAGCGTTCGCACTTGTCGCCCGATGCCTTGCTTACTGTTACAGTTATTTCGGCTGCACTGCCTGTCGCTCCGAGAGCTTCGGCATCAAATTCGCCTGTTCCTTCTGCAAATGCCTTAACGCCTGAAACGATGAAAATTTCAGCGAGTTCATCAGCGATCTGACTTACCTTGTCGTATGACTTACCGCAGTAAAGGTCGATCTCAGCTTCAAGTGACTTGCCGATGACCTTATCGTTACGTCTGATCTCGAGAGCCTTGTTTACCGACTGACGGAGATCATAGATGAGTGCCCACTTTTCTTCGAAGGCTGCATCTACTGCGATACCGCTCTTTTCAGGCATCTGGTTAAGGAATACGCTTTCCTTGTCATCAGCTGCAGTGTGCGGCATGTAAGTCCAGATCTCTTCAGCTGTGAATGAAATGATAGGAGCTGCGAGTCTTGCCACTGCACTGAGGATGCGGTACATAGCTGTCTGTGCAGCACGTCTCTTTACAGAGTCTTCCTTTTCACAGTAAAGTCTGTCCTTGATGATGTCAAGGTAGAAGTTCGACATGTCTGTTACGCAGAAGTTGTGGATAGCGTGGAACGCAATGTGGAAATCATATGCGTTGTATCCTTCGTTTACCTTGTCGATGAGTGCATCGAGACGAACGAGAGCCCACTTGTCAAGTTCTGTGAGCTGATCATCAGCCACGCTGTCCCTGTCAGGATCGAAGCCTGCACCGTTTCCGAGGTTGCCGAGGATGAATCTTGCAGTGTTTCTGATCTTCTTGTATGCTTCAGAAAGCTGCTTTATGATATTCTGTGAAATTCTTATATCGCTGTGGTAGTCTGAAGAAGCAGCCCAGAGTCTGAGAATATCAGCGCCGTACTGTTCTGTGATCTCACTCGGGTCTATACCGTTGCCGAGAGACTTGTGCATTGCCTTGCCTTCTCCGTCAACGACCCATCCGTGTGTGCAGACAGCCTTGTAAGGTGAAGCTCCCTTGTATACAACTGATGTGAGAAGTGATGACTGGAACCAGCCTCTGTACTGGTCAGCACCTTCAAGGTAAAGGTCAGCAGGCCATGAAAGTGACTTGAAATCACTGCCTTCCATAACAGAAGTATGTGATACACCGCTGTCGAACCATACGTCCATGATGTCGTATTCCTTGGTGAATTCACTGCATCCGCATTCGCACTTTACTCCTGAAGGAATGAATTCTGATGTATCCTTTGTCCACCATGAATCGCTTCCTTCCTTACGGAAAAGATCAGCAACTGCACTTACAGTTTCATCATTGCAAATCGGCTTGCCGCAGTCTTTACAGTAAACAACAGGTATCGGAACGCCCCATGTTCTCTGACGTGAAATACACCAGTCACTTCTGTC
>JAGDDO010000332.1 GCA_017848205.1 Oscillospiraceae bacterium
AGCTGAAAGAATTTTTCGTCCGGGCTATTGCTTTTTCGTCCAATTCATGATATAATATGGACGAAAACTGAAAATGCCGGACGAAAGGAATATCATGAGAGTATTTGATTACAGCAGATTTGCAGAAGAATGCTGGGACAGCGAAATACTTCGCCTTGTTGCTAAAATTCATGAATGCAAAGGCCGTCAGGAGTTTTTTATAAGACAAAAACCAGCTGAACTGGACAGACTCGTTGAAATAGCGAGAATTCAGAGCACAGAAGCTTCAAATAAAATTGAGGGTATCGTAACGACCAGCACAAGAATGCATCAGCTTATAAATGAAAAAACTCAGCCGCGAAACAGGGATGAGCAGGAGATACTTGGTTATCGTAATGTTCTTAAAACAATACATGAGAATTATGAATACATTCCGGTAAGGTCGTCGTATATTCTTCAGCTTCACAGAGATCTGCTGGAACCAGCCGGACTTGAATTCGGAGGAAGATTTAAGAATGTTCAGAATTATATAGCTGAAACGCTGGCCGACGGTACAAGGAAAGTGAGATTTACTCCTGTTGAACCGTTTGAAACTCCGCAGTCAGTTGAAGATTTGTGTGAGAGTTTCAGCAGGGCTATGGCGCTGGAATATGTCGATCCTCTTATACTGATACCGGTTTTTATATGCGATTTTCTTTGTATCCATCCGTTTAATGACGGTAACGGAAGGATGAGCAGACTTATGACTCTTTTACTGCTTTACAAATCAGGATTTACAGTCGGAAAATATATCAGTATCGAAAAAGAAATCGAGAAAACTAAGGAAACATATTATGAAGTCCTTGAGCAGTCGAATTATGACTGGTATGAAAACCGCAATGATTACAGACCGTTTATAAAATACATGCTTAAGATCATACTTGTCTCATACAATGAATTTGAAAAGCGTGTAGGACTTATGAACGATATCGGAGTGAAAAGTTCAGCGTATGATGTTGTAAAAGTATATGTTGACAACAAAACAGGAAAATTCACCGGCAGTGATGTGATCAGTAACTGTCCGTTATATGGAAGATCATCTGTATTGTCGGCATTGAAAAAACTCACGGAAGAACAGGTTATTGTGAAATCCGGAGTTGGAAGAAGTACGTATTATATCCGGAATATTCTTCAGGATAAAGGAAAAGATATTGATAAATAAGAAAGGATGTTGATCATGAGCAGAAAATTAGCAAGCGTACAAAGAATATGGAAAATAGAGCCGATAGAAGGCGCTGACAGAATAGAGCTGGCATATGTACTTGGCTGGCAGTGTGTCGTAAACAAGAATCAGTTTGAACCTATGGATCTTGCTGTGTATTTTGAAATCGACAGCTTCCTTCCTGTATGCAGCGAGTTTGAGTTTCTGAGAGCATCAAGCTACAGGAAGACCGATATTATGGGCGAAGGTTTCCGTCTGAAAACTCAGAAGTTCCGCGGTCAGGTATCACAGGGGCTGCTGCTTCCGTTAAGTAAATTTCCTGAAATCCCGGCTGATATTGAAGTGGGTTCTGATGTTACTGAATTGCTGAAAGTCCGCAAGTGGGAAATGGAAGTTCGAGCAACTTCCGGCGGTACTATCACCGGAGATCTGCCGGGAAGTATTCCTCATACTGATGAAACAAGGGTACAGGCTGAACCTGAACTTATAAAAGAATTTGAAGGACTGAAATATTATATCAGCACTAAAATGGATGGTAGTTCTCATTCTGTCAGCATAGATGAGGATGGATTTCATGTTACTGGTCATAATTATGAGTATAAAGATGACGGCAAAAGCGATTTCTATAATCTCGTAAACGAGCGGGGATATAAGGAAAAGCTTGAAGCCTTCAAGATAAAAGAAAATCTGGCTTCACTTACAGTTCAGGGAGAATTCTGTGCTCCGGGTATCCAGAAGAATCGTCTGAAACTCAAAAAGCCTGAGTGGTATGTCTTTACCGTAATGGAGAATGGCAAGCGTGTCGGACTTGACCGGATGCTGGAGATATGCAAAGAACTGGAGTTTGACGTTGTTCCGATAGAAGAGATCGATACCGATCTTCCTGCTAAATATCCTACAGTAGAGGCTTTGCTTGAACGTGCCGACGGTGATTATCCTAACGGCGGTAAAAAGGAAGGCATTGTTATTCGTCCGGTGGAACCAGTGTTCAGTACTACAATTAGTGCTGCATTAAGTATGAAGGTAGTAAGTAATAAGTATCTGCTGAAAAACGATGATTAAATCTGAAAGGTGTGATTAGAAATCAGTTGTTGCAGATTTTGCAACAACTGATTTCTATAAATAGAATGCCGAAGGCATACTTTAATTACGTGCGTTAATCAAGTTTATGCATCAAACAGGATGCTGTTGTTTTAGGTTTTTGCATATTTTCAGGTGTTGAAAACTTTAGATTATGCATATTTTCCGAAATTAGATGAGTTATCCCCTCGGAACGACTTCCGGAAGCAGGTACCTTCAGCAATTTAAACGTTGATTTGTGCCCTTAATAATGTTATACTTATAGCGTAATTTTCATCGGATGAAACAACGAAGCAAAATTCTGATGATGATGTTTGATTATATGTAAAAATCGTTAAGCAGAAAGGAAAAACAGTTATGAAAGTACTTATACTCAACGGAAGTCCGCATGCCCAAGGCAACACATCTGCTGCACTCGACGAGATCGTTAAGGTCCTTAATGCGGAGAATATCGAAACGGAAGTCTGTCATATCGGAAATAAGGATATAAGAGGATGCGTGGCATGCGGAAGATGTGGTGAGCTCGGCCGCTGCGTATTTAATGACGAGGTAAACGAAATTGCTGCTAAGTTCGAAAAGGCAGACGGACTTATCGTGGCATCACCTGTTTACTATGCTTCGGCAAACGCAACACTTATCGCCTGTCTTGACAGACTGTTCTACAGTTCGAATTTCGACAAAACAATGAAGATCGGTGCAAGTGTGGTAGTTGCAAGAAGGGGAGGATGTTCAGCTACATTTGATGAGCTGAACAAGTATTTCACTATTTCCGGAATGCCGGTGGCTTCATCTTCATACTGGAACTGCATACACGGCAGACTTCCGGGCGAAGCAGCTTACGATGCCGAAGGCCTGCAGACAATGAGAAATCTTGCGAAAAACATGGCTTTCCTTCTTAAGTCCGTCGCACTCGGCAAGGAAAAGTACGGATTGCCGCAGAAGGAATCAAGCCACTGGACACACTTTGTCAGAAAAGATCTTGC
>JAGDDO010000333.1 GCA_017848205.1 Oscillospiraceae bacterium
ATTCTGTGTGGACTTTGCGGCTAAGTCCCCCTCTCCCCTCTCTTATAGTAAAACAGCGTTTATCTGATATATACGGAGGAACTTCAGTGACAAAAGAACATAAAAAACGAAAACTTTCCGACGAATACGAACAGCAAAGCAACGTATTCCAGATGTGGCTTCTGTTCGACCATGAACCTGTACGTCCGGATGCTGAAATATTAAAAAGCGCTCTGGAAGCAAAATGCGGAAAAGCCGATACTATCGCTTCAAGTCCGGAACTTACGAGCTTCGGTGTAAAAAGATTCATGAGCCATTTCAAAGATACCGACATTCCTGCTCAGGTCATTCTCGGAAACATCATGCCGTTCAGTCAGTCAGAGATTTCCGATGCTGAACGAGCTCAGATAAGAGAAATCAAAGACCGTGATGAATTTCTTTCAAAGTGCACCCACAAGATCCTTGCAGCCGATATGATGGCAGCACTCGACACCGAACACAGAACCAGGCTTCTTATGAACTGGCTTGAAGTAGTTGTTGATATATTCAAAGACTGCAAAGCAGTATGGATCCCGTCCGGCGGAAAGCTTATCCCGGCTGATCTTATAAGAAGCGGAAAAGTTGAAAAGCAGGACCGTTTTGTCTGCTACTGCGTGAACGCCCGTTTCTTTAAAATAGAAAACACTGAAGAAATGCTCGTCGACACCCACGGCATGTGTGCAGTAGGTCTTCCGGATATTCAGTGTCATTTCAAAAATCTTGATCCGGACAATATTGTAAACTACATCTACAACATCGCATTCTTCGTAATGCAGTGCGGTGACCAGATAAAGAACGGTGATACCATCGACGGTCTTAACGGCGACACGATAGATGAAAACATCCAGTGGACATGCCGCTTTGAAGATGCTATGGTAGCACCGATGCGTGCAGTTCTCGACATCTGTCCGGGTGAATTTGCCGCAGGTGAAAGAGAGTAATAAATCAGATCAGCAGAACGCATCTGCTGCATCACTACAAACTAATGGTAAGGAGAATAATTATGCTTCCAAATGATCCGGCTATACTTCTGAGTGTTATAAACACAAAACTTCGCGACCAGTACAGTTCGCTTGCCGCTCTCTGTGACGATCTTGACGTTTCAGAAGAGGAAATAATAAACAAGCTTAAAGGAATCGGCTACAGCTACGATTCCGCTCAGAACAGATTCAGATAATGAAAGGAAATGGCCGCCTCTGCGAGACGGCCATTACTATTTATAAATTTTTACGCCACCACCTGAAGGGCGTTGGTCCTTATGCTTTCGATAGTTTGCAGCAAAGCGTTTTTCGTCTTTGCGTCAAACAGCTTCATGAAGCTTGTCGGTTTGTCGAACGGCGGCTTCATAAGAATTTTAATTTCCTCAATGTAGCCGTTGTTCTCGATGTGGTTAATGATCTTAGGTGTATGTGTTATGTGTTATGATTTTATTAGAGTGTTATTTTTCAAATCAAACATTTTCCCGCGGTAGAAAACAGATTTAAGCATTCTGGTTTCAAGATTACTAAGAGTATGAAGACTGCACATTGACTGCAGTGTATCTTCATTGAGAACGGGTGAGTATAATAAGTAATCACTTCGTTGTATATACAAAGGATGATCACGGTCGAAGGAAACAATGTTTACCGGACTTGCAGCATTTACAAGGTCATTTCTGTCGATATATAATTCCGGTTCGTATTTCTTTAAATATTCCGTCGCAAATATTACGCCGCAGTAATCAGCCCTGTATTCGCAGAGCTTATTCCATTTCGAGCCGAAATATTCCAGATATATTTCATTTCTTTTGCAGAAAATGTACACGAGCAATAGTATCAGAGAGACAACAGCCATAATTTTGCAAAGAGTGGACTGTTTCAAGATAAATGTTACTGTTGTCAAAAGAAACGATATCGGTAATACTATTTCCAGTAATGATGGCATATGCATCGGCTGGTTGTCCATATGTCCCAGTTCATGGCCGATTACGCACAGTAACATCTTTTTTAACGCCGGATCTGTTGTGAAGTCACCCCAGTTTCCGAATATTTTCAATGTATTTTTAGTTATAGATGCGTTATAATATTCTTTTTCATCCGGAGCGTATCTGAAATTTATCTTTTTACCCGTGAGTTCTTCAATGTTCCTGCTGACTGATTCCAGATATTCAACTCTGCGGTTATATTCATCTGTGTTGATATTAACCATAGATTTTCCTTTCTGACTGACGCATCATAGGGGTGGAAAAATATAATGAAACTACTTTAAGTATATATCAATATATGGTAATTGTCAATTGAATTGAATTTTACGATACTTACTTCGCATTTTCCTGTTGCGAAAATACCTGAAATCCTGTATACTTATAAATGCGATACCTCATATGAAAAGGAGAAAAATGAGATGAATAATGAAGTCGATACAAATATGGAAATTATGATGGTCCAGCTGTTATTTAACAGCAAGCCAAAGTCACCGACAGCGGATAAAGTTAAAAAGGCACTTGAAAAATACCTTGGTGATCTCGGAGAAATTCCGTATGCTGAACCTTCCAAGATAAGTTCCGGAGACATGTTTATGTTTCCGCTTGAAAAATATAAAGTGGTAACTAAGGATCATCCGGACGGCATTCCTGC
>JAGDDO010000334.1 GCA_017848205.1 Oscillospiraceae bacterium
AAACAGAAACCGCCTTCGTGTATGAAGGCGGTTTCTGCTTTAGAAATGAATTTTTATAATATAAAGACTGAATTAATATCTGAAGAAAACTGAGTTTACACTGTCGTGTAAGCTCCGTGATATTCCGGACGTCTGTCTGACCTGCCGGAGGAAAACGCTGTAACCGGTACGTAACAGAACGGTGACAAAATTGTTACAGCAGAAACCTGATACGCAGAAAATGCATTTATGAAATGTGCATTTATCAGACAAATATTCCTGTCAGCTTAGCTGTCAGTGAACTTTATCTCTGCGACTAATATTATTATATTACAAATCGGTAACATTGTCAAGCGGATCAATCTGAAAATTATGTGATAATTTTAGGAAACACTGTTTAAACCGGAAATCCTGCTTCGCCGGATTTCCGGAGGCGGGATTTGTGTGGCTTCGCCCCGGAGCCCTGCGCTGATTTATGAATAAATCAGCGTTTTCATAAAAAACGCCTCCGCAGTTTCGACCGCGGAGGCGTGATAATTATGAATTATTTTACGATGCTTAAAAGTACACCGGCAGCAACTGCTGAACCGATAACACCTGCAACGTTTGGTCCCATGGCATGCATGAGAAGGAAGTTTGTCGGGTTTTCTGAAGCGCCGACTTTCTGTGATACACGGGCTGCCATCGGAACGGCTGAAACGCCTGCTGAACCGATGAGCGGATTTACCTTTCCGCCTGTTACCTTATACATGATCTTACCGAATACAACACCTGATGCAGTACCGATAGAGAATGCGATAACACCGAGGATTATAACCTTTGCAAATTCAGCGGTGATGATCTTGTCAGCTGTTGTTGTTGCACCAACTGAAACACCGAGGAAGATTGTAACGATGTTCATAAGTTCGTTCTGAGCTGTCTTTACAAGTCTGTCGCAGACGCCGCTTTCCTTGAGGAGGTTACCGAGCATGAGCATACCAACCAGCGGAGCAGCTGAAGGAACGAGAAGTGCGATAATTACTGTAACGGCGATAGGGAAGATGATCTTTTCAGTCTTGCCTACCGGACGAAGTGTTTCCATTACTACGGCACGTTCCTTCTTTGTTGTGAGAGCCTTCATGATCGGAGGCTGGATGATAGGAACGAGAGCCATGTATGTGTAGGCCGCAAGGGCGATGGTACCTGTCGAAATGGTAGCTCCGCCTCCTAAAAGACGGCTTGAAACGAAGATCGCTGTAGGGCCGTCGGCACCGCCGATGATCGCGATCGAAGCCGCTTCTGATTCAGAGAATCCGAGACATGCAGCACCGATGAATGTGAGGAAGATACCTGCCTGGGCTGCAGCTCCGAGAAGGAAGCTCTTAGGATTTGAAATAAGCGGCGCGAAGTCAGTCATTGTTCCGATACCAAGGAAGATAAGCGGAGGGAAGAGCTGAAGCTTTACACCCATGTAAAGCAGGTCGAGAAGACCGCCTTCGTGAAGGATCCTGTCATAGTCTATGTTGGTCGGATCTGCGAACAGCTCCGGAGTGTACATAGCGGTAAGCGGGAGGTTTGTAAGAAGCATACCGAATGAGATCGGAAGCAGAAGCAGCGGTTCGAATTTCTTTGCGATAGCCAGATACATGAAAACGAACGAGATAAGGATCATGACGATGTTCGTCCATCCGAGGTTGGCAAAACCGCTTGTTCTTCCGAGATCAGCAAGAGTCTCAAGGAAGATTCGTATTACTTCACTCATGATAGAATAATATCCTTTCGTATTTAATTGTTAAATGTCCTGCAGGAAAAAGCGTTTGTCTGCTGCAGGACGGCAGACAGTAAACGTTCCGCGGAAGTCGTTTACTCTATTTTAATCAGAACGGAAGAGTGTTTTCACGCTGACCTGCAGCACCCCATACTGAGCCTGCGGAGCGTCTTCTGTTTTCTGTTCTGTTTATCGAACGAACAGCGTATTTCTTTCCGTCCCTTGCAGCCATCATTGCGACTGCGGCAGAAATAACTGCTATTACTTCGTCGTCATCTCCGGAAACGACCGGTTCCGGCACAGAACGTGTAACATTTTCAGGAACTGTCACCTGAGGTACAGGGATAACGTCCGTCTTGCTGCCCTTCTTTTCCTTGTTTGTGATACCTGAGAAGATCTTTCCGAATATCTGAACAAAAACGATAAGAAGAACAAGAGCAAGGAATACGACTACCAGTCCGGTGATTACAACAGCCCAGACTTTTGTCCATGGAATTACCATATTATTACTCTCCTATCTGTAGATAAAATTAAACCATACGGTTATAATTATAACTCAGATACGGATTTTTTGCAATACACAAATTATAAAAAAAGATGACCACTTTCTGCTGTTTTGCCGGATACGAAAACACTTTCCGGGAAACTTAAATCTTATACCATATTATATACGCAGCTTCTGTGTGAAAAATCTACAAATGACATGCTGGTTTATAGGATTAATTGTGCAAAACAGTATAAAACGATTGAAATAATATTTTTGCTGTGCTATAATATAGGAGATGTAATAAACTGCACGGAAAGATCGCATATAATCCGTGCAAATGACTGCGGGAGTGTTTTCTTTATTATGACCGATAAATACAAATTAAGACCAAAGTCCTTCATGAGGTTCAAGATCGATATCGATGACAACTTCAGGGTCGTAAATGTGGACGAAGGTTTTACTGAAGTTACCGGACTCACTAAGGAAGATATGGACAGAGGTCTGTACATGAGCCGAATAGTACCGACCGAGACTTATCAGGATTTCATTGTGACTGTCCGTAAAAAGATCAACAATAATGAACCTTTCTGCTTTGTTCTTCCGATCATCCTGAATGACAGGAGTATCATCTATCTTAACTGCTACGGCGAACTGGAATGCTATGAAGCCGTGAATACGCGAAAAGTGCGTATAGTTGCAACAGTAAGTGAAGATAATGAAATCACTGAGGAATACGAAAGCGAGAACAGGGACAAGCTTACCGGACTTTATTCCCGTGAAGCCGGGGAAAAGATGATAAAGCAGTACCTTAAACTGAAACCGGACAGCGAGCTTTGCGCGCTGTGTATAATTGACGTTGACAATTTCTATGAAATAAACAATCACTACGGCAGGGAATTCGGCAACTCAGTCCTTGAGGAAGTTGCTGAAAAGCTTACAGCCGTAATGCGTCCGACCGACATCGTTATCCGTCTTGGCGGTGACGAATTTATGGTGTTCTCGAAGAATACGAACAAGGCATATATCAAATCTTTCGGAAACTCCATAAGCAAGCGTGTCAACAGCATTTATGCGGGCACGGACAGGAACATAAGCATTTCATGTACTGTCGGCATCGTAAACACCTACTATTCCGACAAGTACGATGAGCTTTTCGACTACGCCTACAAGACCCTCATGTTTGCGAAAAAGACAAACAAGGGAACAAGTCTTCTTTACTCGGACGTTTACAATCTTGTGGATTCAAAGGTGCTCGACGAGACCATTCTTGACAAGGGAGTTACCGATATTGCCGATGCCAATCCGCATCAGAACGGCGACATTATCGCTTTCGCCTATTCTCTCCTTGAAAAGAGCCGTGACCTTAAGACTGCCATCAATCTTCTTCTTCCGAAGATATCACGTCAGTTTGATTTTTCACGAATCGTTATCTTTGAAGTGAACGAAGATAACATGTACTATAAATTCACCTATCACTGGTGCGAAAAGGGAAGACCAATCGATTTCAACGAGATCTATGACTTCAACCGCAAGGACCTGAATGTTCTTATCGATTATTTTGAACGTGACAGCATTGTGCGTATCACATCAAAGATCATGGCGAAGCTTTCAAAGTCGCTGCGCAAGATGCTCGAACGTAATTCACGAAGCATGTATTATTTTTCGGCCATCTACAACGAAGGCGTTTTCAAGGGCTGTCTGGTCTTTGAGACCCGTGACAGAAGCCACAGGCTCACAGCCGGTGAGATAAACACCCTGAAAGAGCTCTCACGCGTTATTGCGACACACATTACTATAGTAAATGCCGATCTTGCGAGCAAGGCGAAGTCCGACTTCCTTTCACGTATGTCACACGAGATACGCACACCTATCAACGCTATCAAGGGTATGGCCGACAAGGCGATCTGTGTTATGGACAATGAGGAGCACGTAGACACATATGTGGTTTATGACTGTCTTGAAAAGATATCCATTTCGACAAAATATCTTACCTCGCTTGTAAATGACATTCTTGATATGTCGAAGATAGAAAGCGGAAAACTTGTGGTGAACAACGAAGTTTTCGACATCACCAATCTTCTTGAGGACCTTGAGATGATGATCAAGCCTCAGGCAGAGCAGAGAATGATAAACTTCACCATAAACAGAAACTACACAAACAAGCTGTTTGTCGGAGACCAGTTCAGGATCCATCAGGTACTGGTGAATCTTGCAGCGAACGCACTCAAGTTTACTCCGTTCAGCGGAACTATTACAATAGACGTTGACGAGCTTGAGGACAAGCCTGATTCTTCAGTGCTTAAGTTCAGCGTAACGGACAACGGAATAGGAATAAAGAAGGAGAACTTAAAGAAGATCTTCGAATCTTTCGAACAGGCTGACAGCGCTGTTACCAAGACTTACGGCGGTACCGGACTGGGACTTTCCATCTGTAAGAATCTTGTTGAACTTATGGGCGGTAACATTGAGGTAATAAGCGAGGAAAACTGTGGATCCACGTTCTTCTTTGTGCTTGAACTCCAGAAATGCCAGTCGATCACTGATTCAATAAGAGAGAACCTTTA
>JAGDDO010000335.1 GCA_017848205.1 Oscillospiraceae bacterium
CTCGTTGAGATAGTAACGGAACCTGATTTCAGAAATTCCGCCGAAGTGAACGCCTTCCTCTACCGTTTAAGATCAGTTTTCCGCTATCTCGGTATATCCGACTGCAAAATGGAGGAGGGGTCGATGCGTGCCGATGTCAATATTTCCGTTCGTCCTGAAGGAAGCGAAGAATTCGGCACCCGTACCGAGATGAAGAACATCAATTCCTTCCGTACGATAGAAAGAGCCATTGCTTACGAATCAACAATACAGATAAAGATCGTGGAAAACGGCGGAACGATCCTGCAGGAGACCCGCCGCTGGGATAACGCCGCCGGATAGTCCTTCGCCATGCGTTCCAAGGAGGAGGCAAAGGATTACCGTTACTTCCCTGAACCGGATCTGCCCGCTTTTCATATAAGCGATGAGGAAATAAAACACTGCATGGATCTTATTCCCGAATTTGCAGAGGAAAGGGCGGAGCGCCTTGTGCGTGAAATGTCCCTTCCGGAGGAAGATGCGGTACTTATAACCGCTTCCAGAAATCTTGCAGATCTGTTTGAAGACACTGTAAAACTCTGCGGTGCACCGGCGGAGGTAAGGTTCTGGTTTACCGGCGGACTGCTTTCATTTATCAACGAAACAGGCCGTGATCCGGAAGATATATCTTTATCTCCTGAAAAGTATGCAGAATTTGCCGGACTTGTGGTGTCAGGCGAGCTTAAGCGTGAGGCGGGAAAAAAGGTTTTCAAGGCGCTTCTTGAAAGTAACGGAAAACTTGATCTGCGTAAGTTCATTAAGGAAAACGGACTTGAAACGCTTGACGACAGTGAGCTTATAGCAGAGACCGTAAGGAAAGTTATAGCGGAAAACCCGAAACCGTATGAGCAGTACAGAAACGGTGAAACAAAGGTTTTCGGATTTTTCGTCGGCAGAGTAATGAAGGAACTGAAG
This sequence comes from Oscillospiraceae bacterium, assembly GCA_017848205.1. The sequence continues at coordinate 934 of JAGDDO010000335.1, forward strand.
GGCAGGGCAGATCCTGCGGCAGTAAACAGTACGGTCAGAAATATACTTGGGAATTCACTTGAAAAACATTTGTGAGTATGGTATAATAATTTTATATATATTTCAATATGTTGACGTTATAAGGAGACCGGTAAAGTTCTGCAGAAACTGACCGGAAAATGTGTTTCTGCACCGTATTCAGGGATCCTTTCACCGCATACCGTTCGGGGGCGAAGCCGGTGCTGCGGTAAAAACAGTGAAGATTGAGGGTTGGAAACTATGAATTATTCAATGATGGAAATGACAGAAAAGCTGAATGCTGAATTCGACGAACTTGTAAAATGCTGTGCCGTTTCACGTGAATTTGACCCTGAATACTACAGAATTTACGATGTCAAGCGCGGACTTCGTGATTCTGACGGAAAGGGCGTACTTACGGGACTTACTGAGATAAGTGACGTCTGTGCGTACGAAACAGTAAACGGAGAAAAATATCCTGCTGAGGGAAAGCTATATTACCAGGGATACAATGTCTGTGATCTGCTCAAAAACACGGAAAGCAAGAGATTCCTTTTCGAAGAGATAACCTATCTGCTTCTTTTCGGTGATCTTCCTGATCCGAAGCATTTCGAGAGCTTTCTTGCAATTATGAGCAGCCTTGAGGAGCTGACAGGTCAGTTTGTGCGAGATACAATTCTTAAGGCGCCTCCGGCAAATATCATGAACGCTCTTCAGAAAAGTGTTATCACTCTTTATTCCTACGACACTAATCCTGATTCAGTCGAAATATCGGATGTATTGAGGCAGTCACTTCAGCTCATCTGCAAAATGCCTCTTATGGCCGTTTACGCATACTACGCTTACCAGCACATGGAGCTTGGCAGAAGCCTGCTTATCCGCACTCCGAAAAAGAGATATTCAATTGCCGAGAACATTCTCTACATGCTCCGCGACGACGGTTACTTTACCGAGCTTGAAGCAAGGGTACTCGACACTGCTCTTGTACTTCACGCTGAACACGGCGGCGGAAACAACTCAACGTTTACAAACCACGTTGTTACGTCATCGGGAACAGATACCTATTCCGCAACGGCTGCGTCCATCTCCTCACTCAAGGGACCTCGCCACGGCGGTGCAAACCTTAAGGTGCTTGAGATGTTTGACGACTTAAAGAAGAACGTTGCGAATACTGAAAGCGATGAGGAAGTAAGAAATTATCTTAACGGCATACTCGACTATGAGAACTTTGACAAATCAGGCCTTATCTACGGACTTGGCCATGCGGTATATACAGTTTCAGACCCGCGTGAGGTGATCCTTAAGGATCTTGCTGAACAGCTGGCTGCAGAAAAGGGACTTACAAAGGAATTTGAGCTTTACGACCGTGTTGAAAAAATCGGCAAGGACTGCATCGCTCAGAAGAGAAAGCTTTTCAAGCCTGTCTGCGCAAACGTTGATTTCTACAGCGGACTTGTTTACTCAATGCTGGGAATCCCGCGTGAACTCTTCACTCCTATCTTTGCAGTTTCAAGAATTTCAGGCTGGAGCGCACACCGTCTCGAGGAACTTATAAACAACGGCAAGATAATCCGCCCTGCTTCCCGCTTCGTCGGCAGACACCGTGAGATCAGGGAACTTATAAACGGTAACTGATAAGAAAAAATTAAGCCATAACACACGGAATATATGTTCCGTAAGTGTTATGGCTTTTGTTTTTAGGAATCATTTCTTCCCGCTTCTCTTCAAAGCAGATGCGCCGAGGACGAGGAGTATAAGTGCACTGCCTGTAATTGCAGGGACTGCAGGAGCGTTTCGGCCTGTTTCCGGAAGGGGACTTCTGTTTGGAGAAGATACTGCTTCGGATTCTTTTTTGCTTTCTGAAGTTTGCACATCAGAAGATGCGATTTCTGTTCCGTTTTCTGAAACTTCCGGAGCGGTCACTGTAATCTCTGTTACTGTATCGGCGGCAGAGGTTTCTGGCGACGTCTGTTCAGTTATCAGTGGTGCAGTTTCCGCGGGAGCGGTTGTCTCTGCGGGCTGTGCGGAAGCAGTGTATCTGTCTGCAAATTCTGTGTGACGTACAGTATTGTCGTATGTGCGGATAAGATCAAAGCTGTATTTGTCACCGTTTTTCTGTACAAAGCAGAAACTTGAATCGGCTGATCCGATCGAAGTGGAGAGATATCCTGCATGGGCGTATGTGAAATGAAGCGGAAGAGTATTAAAGCTCTGTTCC
>JAGDDO010000034.1 GCA_017848205.1 Oscillospiraceae bacterium
AGATGTTTTACTATCGTGGATTAAAGAACTGGGAACAGGAACGCGGCTGGCTGACGGATACGGTGCTGACTGCACAGGACCGTTTCAAGGCTTATCTTGATTATTTTCAGATCAGATATTAGGGGTGATGAAAGCATGAATAACACATTTCACTATACCTCTCCCCTCGGTGGTATCACCCTCTCCAGTGACAGTGAAACACTGACAGGCTTAAGTGGTTAATAAGTGGTTGAAAAGGCGCGTCTCTACCGGGAAAAATGACCAAAGCAGCTCTGATTATACAGGCAAATCCCGAACGGAGCTGCTGTTGTTTTAGTTTCTACAGGCTTCTATTTCTGCAGCGAACTTCAGTCATTTCTTGATTCCAGTTATCAGGCAAGGGATTAGACGGTCGCCCGAATTTGACGTTTTTCTTCTTGGCAGCTTCTATGCCTTCACGTTGACGAGCACGTATCTGTTACTCTGTGAGGAATGCAGATAAGACCGACTGCTTTCACAATCGGTCTCATCATACACTTTTCTATTGCACTATTTTGCGTTTACACAGAATTTGGGATTGACTCTTGTGGTCGGTAGAAAAGAGGGAAAGTGGATGCACTACTCCATTTTGGGGTGCGGATGTTCCTGTAATAGTTTATAATGTATATTCACTGCATTCATAATTATGCGGTGAAATATCCCTTCTGACCGACCTTGTCAATGCGAGCATAGGTCTTGCCGATATAGTTTACTCCATTGCATCGTGTGTTGTTTCCGCCGACAAGCTTGCTACATCCTTGGAACATACTGGTATCCGACTTTACTTGTCCGGTTGCGAACTGTGCTGATGCCTTAATCGTTGTCAGATTTGTGCAGCCATCAAACATAGAGATCATATCAGTAACCTTTGCTGTATTGAAGCTGCGAAGATCAAGCGTCTTCAGGTTCGTGCAGCCGCGGAACATATCTCTCATATTTGTAACCTTTGCTGTGTTGAACTTCTTGACTATGTTCAGGCTGGTCAGGCTTGTGCAGCAGTTAAACATGCTGTCCATATCTGTCACATTGGCAGTATTGATGCCGTTCAGGAAACTGATCGTTGTGAGATTATGGCAATTCTCAAACATGCAGTTCATTTTGGTAACCTTGGAGGTATCCCAGTACCAGCCGCGGACGCTCGTCAGGTTTGAGCAGTTCTGGAACATCATTTGCATATTTGTGCAGCTTGATGTGTTGAAGCTTGAAAGATCAACATCCTCAAGCGCGCTGCAATAATCGAACATAAAAGCCATATCAGTCACATTACCGGTAGAAAAGCTGCGAAGATCCAGTGACTTCAGCTTATAACTATTTCTGAACATACCGTTCATGTCCGTACAACTGGACGTAACCCAGTTATCCAGCTTGAGCGTTGTAAGATTCTGGCAGTATGCAAACATTTGGTACATGCTCTTCACGTTTCTCACATTTGCATTGGAAAGATTAATTGTCTTCGCGTTAAAACCTTTGAACATTGTGTCGCAGTCGGGCGGGAAAGACGTTCCTGCTTTGCAGACAACCGAATTGACTGTACCCTTCTTGTCATTGGCATACGCCTGAACCTTCGATTTTTCTATCGTTCCCCCCAGCGTCAGAACGCCGTTAGAGAGGGAGTAAGTGCCCGACGCCGCGCTCGCGGAAATCGAAAGCGGAAAGAGCGAAACGCCCTGCTGCGCAGCGGGAAGTGCGCTGCTGCCGATGATTGCGCAGGCGAAGATACCTGCAAGTGCCTTTTTGACGAGATTCTTCTTGTTCATGATGTGTGTCCTCCTTACGGTAATTCCTGTGTTAGTATTGGGCAAAATTGCTTCGGTTAATGCAGTTCCTGTCCCCAATAATGCGAGTGCCATTGATGCTGCGGTAATCTACTTGATGTTGATTTTCATTTTTGATTCCTCCATTTTTTAATATATACTATAAAAGGTGTGTATAGAACTTTCACCAAAGCTCAGCCATTTCGATGTATGGATTTTTCATCACCTCGTATAGGCTGTTTCTTTAGTTTTTCGTTCTGTATATATCATACCATTTCTACGCTTAGTAATAAAGGGTAAAAAGTTCACATTAGCCTGCTTTATTTTTGAAAATATTACAAAATAGAAACAGCCGAAACACAATTGTCATAAATTGCATTTCGACTGTATTGTCCTATTTTAGCTGTTCTTTGCGCTTCCGATACTCTTCATTGTCTATTGCACCGGATGCAAGCATTTTTTCTGCCCAGAGATGTAAGGCTGAGATAGTCATAGATACTTTTTCAAGTTCATTCTGGATTTCAA
>JAGDDO010000336.1 GCA_017848205.1 Oscillospiraceae bacterium
GAGATGTTCTTAGGCCTTTTCATGGCACCTGAAGTTGTTTCCTCAGCAGTCAAGACAGCAATGTTCGCTTCTGAGCTTTTCACACATCTCGGATTTGAATGCTATCCGAAGAAAACAGAAGAACGCGGCGACATTATCACAGTTCTCAGACTCGGAAACGAGGAGCTTCTTACAGCATTCTGCCAGGGCATCCAGAAGGGTTCACCGGTAGATTCATTCGTTTCACCTGAATCATGGGAAATGCCGGGCTACGAGAGCAAGGTAATAATGGCGGCAGGTACCTTTACAATGGGTGCTTCCATAGAACTTTCAGCTGACGCTCCGATACGTGAACCTTATGCGGTATGGATGCAGGGCGGAATAACTTACACAAGCGGCAAGATAGGACTCCTTCTTGCAGCTGAAGAAATGATCGAACGCGGCTTACTTTCTGTTTGACTTTTTATTCCGAAAGTGATATATTAATATATGTATCCATTTATGTATTTCGGGCAGGGAGGGACATGAGAATGTTTCACAAAAAAAGAAAGACAGGTGTTCCCCAGAATAATGAGGAGAGCACTCCCGCAGGTTCCGGAAACGTCTCTGAAGACAAAGGATCCGGAAAAACTCGGAAAAAACACAGGGGAAAAATACTTGCAGTGCTCGCTGCGGCAGCTGTTATCATTTCAGGATTGACAGTCTGGTATTCAGTGAGCGGTAATCAGGGAATAAGAAAATCCCAGAAGCTTGCCAAAAAGATCGGCGAACCTCTGGAAAAGGCGGTTTCATCTGCAGGAGTTGAACTTACCGGTTCATCTGACTTTGAATATATCAATGAACTGTGTACATTTACTTCGCTTGCCGAGTCAGACCGTCAGACTCATGTATATAATGTGAGTCTGCCTGAATGGACAATTTACTGCAGTGAAAATTCATTCGGAAAGCTTGAAAGCGTAACATACTGCGATTTCCGTACTCTCAGTTCCAATATAAACGGAGAAAAGAAACGCTCAGCAATCGATGTTTCAGCTATAACTCCGGGAAGCTCATCATCTGATGTTGATGCAGTTCTGAAAATGAAACCGTATCAGATCGTTTACGCAGGCACGACAACTTCGAAGAAATACAGATACTATTATATGAACAAACAGTCCGGTGCTGTTAAGGCATACATTATAACAGTTATTTTCGGCGAAGACGGCAAGGTGAATTCACCGGCTGTAGTCGAGAGCAGCAATTTCATTCTCGATGTGCTCAGAGTTGAAAGCGATTAGCAAATTGTTATTAAAAATCCGCGATTGTTGATGAATTTGTGTACAACATGATTTTAATTTAAATTAATATCAGAAACCGGTTGACAAAATAACTATTTACTGATATGATAGTTTAGGCGAATAATAAAACAAAATTTTTAAGGAGGGTAAAATATGGGAGATACAAAGTTGTGTTATGGCTGTTTCAGTCCGATAGGTGACGAGGACAAGTGCCCTCACTGCGGATATAAACAGCAGTCTCCGTATTCACCGTCATATATTGCTCCGGGAACCATACTCAAAGAAAAATATATGGTAGGTAAAATGCTTGGCCATAACGGAGAAGGAGCAACATATCTTGCATTCGATACCGTACTTTCCTGTAAGGTAATCTTAAAGGAATACATGCCTGATACACTGTGTTCACGTGACAAGGAAACTCAGGCTGTTTCAGTAAATTCAAACAGCACAGTTCAGTACAAGTCTCTTATGGAGGAGTTTACTGAACTTAACAAGAAGCTTGCAAAGCTCCGTAACATCGATCACATCCAGCAGGTACAGGATATGTTCCACGAAAACAACACTGCCTACGTTGTTTTTGAGTATCTTGAAGGTCAGAACCTTATGCAGTACCTCAAGGAGAACGGCGGTGAACTTTCATGGAGAAGAGTTCAGAAGCTGTTCCCGCCGCTTTTGACATCACTCAGCCAGCTTCACAATGCCGGCATTATCCACAGAGGTATCAGTCCGAATACTATCTTCGTTACCAAGAAGGGTGAACTTAAGCTTACTGACTTCTGCATTGCGGCAGTAAGAACAAACAAGGAAGAATTAAGTTCTGAACTTTTCAAGGGCTACGCTGCTCCTGAACAGTACTCACCGGCTATCTGGCAGGGTACATGGACAGACGTTTACGGAATTTCATCAGTTCTCTACAGGATCCTTACAGGCTGCATGCCTACTGAGGCTCTTCTCAGAAACGAAGCTGATGACCTTACACCTCCGGCATCACTCAATGTAGATATTCCTGACAACGTTTCAGAGGCTATTATCGGCGGTATGAGAATGGCCGGCGAGGATAGAATCCAGACTGTAAATGAATTAACAGCGCTTGCTTTCAGACCTGCTGATGACGACATGGAAAAGACTACAGTAAACATAGGAAACATCGCTTCACAGAACGCACGCGAGGCTATCCAGAAGCAGCGCAGTCTTGAAACAGCTGCTGAAAAGGCTCCTGAATACACTGATCGTTCAGACCGTTCAGACAGATACGATGCTCCTCCTCAGCGTGAAAGAATGATCCGTCCTGCTCCGGAACCGGAGGAATTCGAGGACGAATACGCTATTATCGAAAAGGTAAGACCGATAATCTTCGTTCTTATTCTTGTTGTTATTGTCGGCGCTATCATCCTCTTCTTCGTAAAGCAGATCGGCGTGGTAGGCAAGTCAAAGAACAACGGTATTGAAACAAACATCGCTTCTGTTACAACAGAAGCTGAAACAGAGCCTCCTGTAACAGATGTTCCTGTTGAGGAAAGCAACGGCTTCTACATCCAGGACGTAGTTCCTGCAACTCTTGCACCGGTAACTGTTGCTGAAACAGTTTCATCACAGACTGGTATGACAGAGTTCACAACAGGCGGCAATGCTGAACAGAATATCCAGATGATCAA
>JAGDDO010000337.1 GCA_017848205.1 Oscillospiraceae bacterium
ATTTACCGGCAGCAACCGGCTCATCTCTCTCGATCTGCGCAGACAGGCTTCACGTAAGATCTCGAAGAAAGTATCTGCCCAGTATAAAAAGCGTGTTGACCGCAAGTTTCTTAAGGGGCGGGAATACACGGACTATCAGGCGTATATCGCAGAGAACCCTAATGCTTATATTACGCAGATGGATACGGTTTACAATGACATCACCAACGGTCCCTTTATCCAGACATTCAAGTTTGTGCGGCCCGGCATCCTCTTCTGCATCTACCATGAAGAGAAGACCGCGCAGTCGATGTGTGAGGGGATCGACATGCTCGAGAAGATCCTTGGCCAGGATATCTTTCGTAAATACGTCGAAGTCCTTTTGACAGACAGAGGAACCGAGTTCTCTGCAGCAGATGCCATGGAGACGGACAAGGATGGTTCAAGGCGTACCCGGGTCTTTTACTGCGATCCGATGAGGGCCGGTCAAAAGGGATCCCTCGAAAACAAACACATCGAATTGCGTTATATCCTGCCGAAAGAGTGCGATCTGAAAGCCTTAGGCCTTACAGATCAGAACATGCTCAACCTTGCAGTAAGCCATGTAAACTCAAAAGCTGAGGAATCTCTTGAAGGCAAGAGTGCGCTCGAGCTGACAAGGTTTCTTTACAAAGACCTTTTCAAAAGGCTGAAAGCCTTTGGCATAGAACTCATCGATAAAGATGAAGTAACCTTAAAACCGTACCTTCTGAAGAAGAGGAAATAACTTTTACAGAAAATAGAGCATGACGGACGGTTGCCGGAATAACAAGTTCATAGCCCCTAACCAGGTGGAATTTAGTCCTTCTCCTTTGCCAGATCCGCTAAATTCGACCGTTTTTGACTTGCGCTCATTTTCGGGCAGATAAAAACCGAAACGCCATACTCTATGCTAATTGTAACAGTTAAATCCACTCTGTCCAGTAAAAAAAGGAAAAACGGGTTTTCGTTATCCTGACAAAGCCCTGTTTTGACCAATAACAACAAAGATTCAGCAACAATGCACTTCGGCGGTCAAATGTGAACATGATTTTTTCAATGTGCTTGCAAGACTAAATTCCACTCTACTTTTACTCAGAACAAAGTGGAATTTACTTTTTCACTTCAGCATTTACGATTATTTCACCCGTTCAGATATTTCTTCAATTCCACCATCTTGTCACGCAGCTCGGCCGCAACTTCGAAATTCAGATCCGCCGCTGCCTTGCGCATCTGTTTCTCGGTTTCGGCGATCACCTTCCTGAGCTCCGACTCATCCATGGACTCGGGATCCTTGTCCAGCTTCGCCTCGGTATCCGCAATGCTCTTGCTGATGGCGATCACATCACGCACCGCCTTTTTGATCGTGGTGGGCGTGATATTGTGCTCCTCGTTATAGTTCTTCTGTATATTCCGGCGGCGTTCCGTTTCTTCTATACAAATGCGCATGGAATCGGTCATGGTATCGGCGTACATGATCACATGTCCTTCGGAGTTTCGTGCCGCACG
>JAGDDO010000338.1 GCA_017848205.1 Oscillospiraceae bacterium
AATATTCGGAATAACAGACACCATTTCCTCGCGCAGATATCCGTAGATCAGTTCGTTTCTTGATCCTATTGCCACATCATAATGAGTAAGGAACTTGTTAGAATACGCCGTTTCAATGCGGATCATTATCTGTCCCTCACCGGATTCAGGCATTGTGATAAAGTGCGTATAAGTGCCCGGCGACTCGGTAAAACGAAGCTTTTCGCCGAAATGATAGAGCTTTGTCTTTTCATCTCCGGAAATGAAATACGCATCAAGATAAGAGTCATTGGTACGGAATGATATTACTTTTCCGAGCATATTCTCTTCCAGATCATGATACATTTCCAGCACATACGACGCTGTATCATCAGAGTAGTAAGAATCTGTTTTTTCTTCAGCTGCGTGAGCTTCCCAGCCCAGCATGTATTTTAATGAATCCGCCGAATTCGGAACCCCTCTGACAGCGAATCTGGTAATCACCAGAATCACCGTGAACAGGACTGCCATTATAATAACGGCGGCATTTCGAGGACTTTTAGTCAAAAGGCTCCCCTCCCCTGTAAATCATAATTCACTTTATTCCCGATATCCGCAGACTATGCCGCGGATTATTATTTTCTGAAACAAACCGCATTTCAGTAGTTTGCTGTAGATCGTACCCCATTTTAAAACTGTTATTTTATACAGTTTTTCAATATATATTATATCATATTCCGCTGTTTTTTTCAATACTTACACTGTGCATATATTGCTTTTTTTATCGTGCTGTGCTATGATTTAGGATGGAAAAACGTTAGTGAACATTTAGGAAGCGCTGATTTATTCAGTGCGCACTTAACACTAATTACGTTAACCACAATATGAAAAGGCGGAATAATAGCATGTTAAACGGAAAAAGAATAATCTGGTTCAATCACTGGTTCACACAGGCCTATAACTTCATAGAACTCCTTAAACAGGATCCGCGTAATTACGTGATCGCAAGCGCAAAGAAAATTCCTTTTGCCTTCGGTGCATGTGCAGATGAGCGCTATGAAGAACCGACAGGTATAAGCGGTGAGGACTATGTTAGCTGGTGTCTTGATTTCTGTAAAAAACATTCGGTAGATGTTTTCTTCGTAAAAAGATTTCGTGAAGAGACTGAAAAATATCTGAACCGTTTTATATCTGAAGGCATTCATGTTATCGCCGACGGAAACACAGAACAGAACCGAATGCTCGGCAGTAAATTTTTATCCTGCAGTTTCATGAAAGAACACGATCTCTGCCTCGTTCCGCACATGGAGCTTATAACTGACGCCGGTGATTTTGAGAGAGCGTACAGAATTATAAAGGAACATTACGGTCCGGAACATCACGTATGTATCAAAGCTGACCGTGACGAAGGCGGACTTACCTACCGCAGGCTGTACGATGACGATACTCCGAAAACATTTTCAGGAGACATTTACTTTCAGGCATTTGCCGAAGATCTGAAAAGCCGGGAAAAGTTCTCACCTATGGTGATAATGCCGTATCTAGATGAGCCTGAGATAAGTATAGACTGCATGAGTACTCCGGACGGACTTATCGCGGTTCCGAGGCGCAAGATAGATACACGTATTACCGAGCTTCGCTTTGATACGGAGCTTATCGAAACTGCAAAGAAAATCAGCGAAACCGTAAAGATAGAATATCCGTACAACATTCAGCTTCGTCCTTTAAACGGCAGGAATGTGTTTATGGAGATCAACACAAGAATGGCCGGCGGATGCTACAAGGCAGGTCTAATCGGCTGTAATTTTCCTCAGCTTGCGGTAAGCTATGCATTAGACGACAGAATCGATACGGAAAAGATCATCTCAGGATTTAAAAATGTTATGGTCGGCGAAGTTGCCGCAGCCGTAATTGTTTGACTTTTGCCGTAATTATATATTATAATAGGATTGATTATAGTTCATTGTTGATAAAGTTGAACAAAAAAGGAATACAGAAAACGGCTTATACATTCGAAAATGGTTCAGTTATAAGGAAACGCTGATTTATTCATAAATCAGCGTGGGGCTCCGGGGCGAAGCCCCGCAAATCCCACCTGCGGAAATCCGGCAAAGCCGGATTTCCGATTTAATCAGTGTTTCCATAATTTTATGAGGTGTATGTGTTATGAAAACGCAAAAATGTATCAGTATTGCCTTAACTGCATTACTGACGACGGCTTCCTTTATCCCGCAGGCTGCAGATTCTTATTTCCAGACAGATATTGTATCTGCTGAACAGTCTGCAGATACGACCGCAGAAGAAAAACAAATTGCCTTTTCGCTGCCTTCAGGATACTATGATTCTGAAATGAAGGTCGAGCTTGCTTCGAAGTCCGGCAGAACGATCGTCTATACAACTGACGGAAGTGACCCGACAAAGTCATCTGCTGCACAGGTATACTCATCTGCCATTACGGTAACTGACCGTACAAATGAGCCTAATATCTGGAGTCTGTACGAGGAAAACGAAAGCTCGGATCAATCCGTATCCAGACAAACGGGATATAAAAAACCGACTTACAATGTCGAAAAGGTTACGGTAATACGTGCTGCGGTCAAAAATCAGGACGGGACATACGGCAAAGTGGAAAGCGAAACATATATCATAAAAAACGGCGTTCTGAAGCAGTTTGATGATATAATGGTGGTTTCCCTTGTAACCGATCCGGATAACCTGTTTTCACCGGAAACCGGTATCTATGTGACCGGAAAACAGTATCTTGACTGGAGAAAGAGTCCGCAGTTCGACGCTAGAAAAAGCGCCTGGGATACCGACAACGTCTCAAACTTCTTCTCAAAGGGCAAGGACTGGGAACGTGAAGCAACTTTCTCCGTTTTCAGAAACGGCGAGGAAGTGATACATCAGAATGTCGGCATACGTATCAAAGGTGCTTCCACAAGAAACACTCCGCAGAAGAGCTTTAATATCTATGCGAAAAGCAAATACGGTCCGGAAAAACTCGAATATCCTCTTATCGACGGAAACACCAAGCTTAACGGCAAGGTCATCGACAAGTACGATTCCATATGCTTAAGAGCTGTCGGCGAAGACACAAGACTCCGCGACGGATTTGCGCAGAAGCTTCTTGCAGGCAGAGAAAATCTTACAACGCAGGACATGCAGAAATGCGTGGTTTTCCTCAACGGTGAATACTGGGGCCTCTATGAGATGACCGAGAAATTCTCTGACTACTTCATCAAGTCGAATTACGGCATCGAAAAAGAGAACGTTGCCATGATAAAGAACGGCGAGCATGAGGAAGGTCCTGACGAGGAACTCGATAAGTTTATGGATTTTGCAGATACCTACGCAAAGAAGGATCTGACAAATGAAGAGAATTACAAGGCTGTCTGCGATTTTATCGATATCGACAGCATGATAGATCACTACGCTGCAGGTATTTATCTATGCACTTACGACTGGCCTAATCACAATTCCGGCATGTGGAGAAATATCGGACCGGAGATTGAAGGCAATCCGTACAGCGACGGAAAATGGCGCTTCATGTCATTCGACTTTGACTACAGCATGGGAGCGACTTATCAGAATTTCGGCGGCGTGGAAGGCTACGCATACGACAGCTTCAGGCACATGGAAAACATGGACGACGCTAAGGAAGAAGCGCCGACAAATCTTTTTGTTGCCCTGATGAAAAACAAGGATTTCCGCAATAAGTTTATAAACGTCTACTGCGATCTGGCAAACGAAGTTCTTACACCGGAAAAAGCTGAGGCAATGGCTGATAAATACAGCAAGGAATATACCGAACAGATTGCAAATTCCACAGTACGCTGGTGGGGCTACTTCGGCGGTTCAAAAGACAGCAACCTTTCCTACAACCGTGAACAGTACACCGGCAAAACTCTGCCGCAGATGAAAACCTTCTTCCGTGAACGTGCACGCTACACACTGGAAGATATGGAACAGTACCTCGGAATAAAGGAAAAGTCACAGAGTATCACACTTAAATCCGGCGGCGGCGGTAAGATACGCATCAACTCCATCACCCCGGATTCAGCATCCGGCTGGACAGGCAGCTACTATCCGGAAGCACCGGTAACACTGACAGCAATACCTGACGAAGGCCGTGAATTCACAGGCTGGAGCGGTGATATCAAAGGCACAGATACAACCATTCCTGTTACTCTTAAACAGGCCAGGACCATTGAAGCGACCTTCGGCGAAAAGAAAAGCACCGACGGTGACATAAACAGCGACGGCGCTTTTGATGTACGCGACCTTCTTGCCCTGCAAAAATATCTGCTCACAGGTGACGAAACTGATCTTATGGACAGAAACGCTGCTGACGCAGATGGAAACGGAAAGATAAATATATCTGACCTTATTTCTTTAAAGAGTAA
>JAGDDO010000339.1 GCA_017848205.1 Oscillospiraceae bacterium
ATCCGAGAACATCGATGTAATTCTTCAGAAGTTCGTTTTTCTGTGCTATCATCTCATCGGTTTCTTCAGCCTTCTTAACGGTAAACTGATGATTATCCTGAATATATCCGTCCTGCATCAGCGAAAAGACGTATTCACCGTTTTTCGTACTGACCGCTTTTGACAGTGTTTCATTTATCCTCGAGACAACATAGCGGACGGAAGCTGACATAACATTATATGTTTCGCGGTTTTCCGAAGTCATTTCCTGAGAATACTGAATCTTGGAAAGGATCAGCTGATAGTACGCATAATCGACCTCTTTTATTATACCGTCATACATCGACTTTATGAAACTCTGGTCGTCTGATGTGAGAGCAAGTTCAAAATCCGCAAGAACGCTGTCGATACGGGTCATGTCGTATCCGGTATATTCCGCTTCGGCAGAAGCGACCGGCAAAAAATCGGGAACCGCAAGCGCCAGGCCAAGAGATGCCGATATCAGAAGCGATAAGATCCTTTTAACTTTTTTCATCCTGAATTCCCCTTTTTTCAGTAAAATACAAAAAAGGCACAGTCGTTTAAATGGCTGTGCTGAATTTATACTATTTGTGATAACTTTTGCCTGCAGATATCATAAAAGCCCTGTAGATCTGCTCAAGGAGCATGATCCTTGCAAGCTGATGCGGAAATGTCATTTCAGACATGGAAAGTCTGAAGCCGCCGGAATTCTTGACTGAATCAGCCAGACCGTATGAGCTCCCGATAACAAATGAGATTTCGCTGCATCCTGAAAGTGCAGTTTCTTCGATCTTTTCCGAAAGTGCTTCGCTTTTCATCTGTTTTCCCTCGATGCACATCGGAACAACAAGTCCTTTTGCATGCTTCATAATGCTCTTTGCTTCAGTTTCAAGAGCATTTTTTATCTCAGCTTCGGACGGACGGTCCGAAAGCCTGCATTCGTCGATCTCGGTGATCTTAAGGGTGCAGAAAGCCTGCAGCCTCTTTGCATATTCAGCAGAAGCCGCACGAAGATAGTCTTCCTTGAGTTTTCCTACCGCTATAAGATTAATGCTCATCATGTCAGATCACCACCATGTCTCCGGTCGTCTCCGGCTTTGCGACCATGAGGAAATAATCACGGTCCCTTTTAAATTCTGAGAGTCTGTTTACAGCTGTTTTTTCGGCAAGCTCAGGAGTATTGTTCTCCTCACTGAGATGTCCGAGAATGAGATTTCTTGTTCCGTGCTTCACGAGCCTGAAAGCCTGGTCAGAACTTGCGTCGTTGGAAAGATGTCCGCGCTCCGAGCATATCCTCTGCTTGAGCATACGCGGATAGCTTCCGAAAAGCATCATTTCCTCGTCGTAATTGGATTCGAGAAGCACCGTTCCCGCACCGAGAACAGCCGAATCCACCGCATCAGTGACACATCCGAGATCCGTACACACGGCACAGGATGAACCGTCGGCAAAATCCACACGGTAGCCGCAGCTCTGCTCCGCGTCATGCGGTGTATCGAAGGCTGTGACCTTCATATCAAAAAGCTCTGCCGATATATTTATCTCCAGAGCCTGCGAATTTTCATGTATCATATTATCCGCGACAAGTCTTCTTAAAGTCACAGCCTGAGCGTAGACCTTAAGAGAATGTCTTTTTGTGAGCACCGGCAGACCCTTTATGTGATCTCCGTGCTCATGCGTAATAAAAACAGCCTTAACTGCGGAAATGTCAAGACCGCACCGTTTCATAGCCCCGTCAAGACGTTTGTATGAAACACCGCAGTCAACAAGAATTCCCCTCTGGCTGTTTCCTATAAATATTGCGTTTCCCTTGCTTGAACTGAACAAAGGATAAATAGCATTCATAATTTACCTCATTTTCACCGTGATCATGAGCTTTTTACTGCTGCGTTTTCATCCGGAAAATATCTTTTTTCGATGTCAGCCCCGATTCCTCTGAGCTTTCCGTCCATATCCTCGTATCCGCGTTCGATGTGGTGAATGTCTTCTATTTCGGTAACCCCTTCAGCAGCAAGACCTGCTATGATGAGTGCTGCCCCCGCTCTTAAGTCGCATGCCTTTACCGGAGCGCCCTTAAGGCTTCCTGTACCTTCGATGATGGCAACCTTGCCGTCAATGGTGATGTTTGCGCCCATTCTTCTGAGCTCCTCGACATAAGCGAAACGGCTGTCCCAGATAGTCTCGGTAACGAGGCTCGGACCGTCAACAAGTGTGAGAAGAGTTGCGATCTGCGGCTGCATGTCTGTCGGGAATCCCGGATGAGGACTTGTCTTGATGTTGGTCTTAACAAGAGGACGTGATGTCCATACACGGACTGCATCGTCAAATTCCTCTACGTTCACGCCTATCTTGATAAGCTTTGCTGTGATGGATTCAAGATGCTTAGGAATAACATTGCGGATCATAACGTCGCCGTGTGTTGCCGCAGCAGCGATCATGTATGTACCTGCTTCGATCTGGTCAGGAACTATTGAGTAGGTAGTTCCTCTGAGATACTTGACGCCTCTGATCTTGATAACGTCAGTACCGGCACCCATAATATCAGCGCCCATCGAGTTGAGGAAGTTTGCAAGGTCAACTATATGAGGTTCCCTTGCGGCATTTTCGATAATAGTGAGGCCGTCAGCCCTTGCCGCTGCAAGGATGGCGTTCATGGTTGCACCTACGGAAACCTTGTCAAAGTAAATGTGACCGCCGTAAAGGTGATCGGTTTCAACGTTGACAACTCCGTTTACAATTCCGACCTTGGCTCCGAGTGTTTCGAAAGCCTTGAGGTGCATGTCGATCGGTCTGTCACCGAGAGGACATCCGCCCGGCATTGAGACCATTGCTTTATTGAACTTTCCGAGACAGGCGCCTAGGAAGTAGTAAGATGCTCTCATCTTTCGTGCCATGTCGTACGGAACTTCTGAATTCATAAGATGTGTGGCGTCGATGGTGAATGTGGTTTTGTTGACCATCTCGACCTTAGCGCCCATTTCCCTGAGTATTTTAAGACCTATGGAAACGTCGCTGATGTCAGGAACATTTTCAAGAGTACAAGGCTCATCAGAAAGGATAACTGCAGGAATTATTGCCACGGCTGCATTCTTGGCGCCGCTGACATAAATGTCGCCTTCCAGTCTGTTTCCGCCTCTTACAACAAACTTATCCAAAATTTTCTCCCCTTAAACTTCAAACTTACTGGGTTCTTTGATCAGTATTCAGCTATTTCAACTTTTTCGATAATTACATCATCAAGTGGTTTGTCATTTGAATCAACAACTGTAGTACTGCAGATGTCTTCGACGATATCCATACCTTCGATGACCTGACCGAAAACAGTGTAACCGCCGTCAAGCCACGGTGCACCGCCTTCTGTAAAGTACGCACTTCGAGCCTTTTCTGTGTAATTGAAATCCTGACCCTTGTACTTTTCAAATACAGTTTCGTCAGTGAATTTCTGTCCTACAACGATGTAGAACTGGCTTCCGTCAGTGCTTGTCGAACCGCTGTTTGCATAAGCAAGAGCCCCTTTAACATTGCAGAGATAACCGCTTGTACCGCCGTCAAATCTGCCTCCCCATATGCTTTCTCCGCCCTGTCCGTTTCCGAGAGGGTCACCGCCCTGGATCATGAAATCGGAAATGACACGGTGGAAAGTAAGACCGTTGTAATCCTCGTTTACTACATGACCAACGAAGTTGGCACATGCGCGCGGAAGAAGATCAGGGAAAAGCTTGAACTTTACTGTTCCCCTGTCCTTGATCGTCATTACTACTATTTCCTCGCCTTTTTCCGGTTCGGTATAGTTGGCAATGTCAGTATATTCAGCATTGCTTCCGTTAATATCATAGGTTTCTGCTTTTGAACTGCCGCTGTACATTGTATAGCCCGGTGATTTTTTTCCGCACCCTCCGATGGATGCCGCAAATAATGCTGTCGCAAGTATCACGGCAGCAGCTTTTACAGGAAACTTTTTCATTGTCATTTTTAACTCCTAAATCTAAGAAGACGATGTTTTCGTCTGTCTGTTTATGCATCTGAAAGGCGCTGTGATGAAACAGCATCTATTAACTCAGTGTGCAACTTTTATTATACTACAATACTGAATATTTGTAAAGTTAATTTTTAAAGAGATGATTTTTTCGTAAAGGTGAATAACTTTACACCTGTTTGAATGTCCCGATTTTATGTGTTTGTCACCTTTTAAGAAAAACTGAAATTACAAAAAAATATCAGTACCGGCTTCCCGGTACTGATATCACAGTTATTAATATGTTTTAAATTCCGAAGTGTATTACTTGTCAGATGCCTTGTTATACTCTGCGTAAGTCATAACCTTTACTCCGGTTATTGCTATCTCTTTTTTCGGTATCAGCGTTTTCTCATCTGACGGTTCATTCATAATGCTGTCAAGAACATCCCAGCCGTCAAAGGTCTGACCGAAAACAGTTATTTTCTGTGAAACATTCGGAGTACCGCCGTATTTACAGAACATGTTTATAAGATTTTTCGCACTTTCGTACACCGCACTGTCTGATTCACTCACATTATCAGCATTAAGAAGATCATCAAGCTCTTTCTTTACTTCCTCGTCTTCAAAATCAATGGATCCCGGAATAATGAAGCGGCTTCCGCTGTAGGTCTCCTGGCCTCTCCACAATGTTCCGTGTGTAAGTCCCGCTGAAAGCAGAGCTCCCTTTACCGGCCACAGATCCTTTGTGGTCTCCGGTTTTACCGTTTCCACTTTCCTGTTATAGTCCTTCGGAAGATCACCGTCATCGAATTTGCTTCCGAAACCGGCGTTGATGCCTTTCTGTACCGCGTAAACAAAAGTATCATTATAATATCCTGACTCAGCGAGTTCTCTGAAGTTTGCAACTGTTTCAGGTGCATACTGCGGATAGAGTTCGGCTGCTATGTCACCGTGATCAGTTGAAATAACTGTTATAAGCGCGTCATCAGCAATGTTTCCTTCAAGTGTCTTTTCCTGTACAAGATTCTCTTCACCGGTCAGTGCCATGACCTTTTTCTGATTATTAATGTTTACAAATGTCGTCACCATCATCGCAGCTGTAAATACTGCCATAGCTGCAAATACGCCGCCAATAAATCTTTTACTGTTCTTCACTGCGTTCCTCCTTTACGGGATCACTTTTTCCTTATCTTCGTACCCTGTCTTGTTTCCTCGATGATGTAGCCGAGTGATGCTATTTTGTCACGGAGCTCATCAGCAAGGGCAAAATTCTTTTCTTTTCTTGCGTTCTTTCTCTGTTCAGCAAGTTCAAGGATCTCAGCCGGGATCTCTTCCTCCTTGTTTCTGTTGTAAAGGAGTCCGAGAACGCCTGTAAGCTCATCGAAGACTGCCGCTCCGGCTTCAAGCTGTTCCTTTGATGTATTGCTGTCAGCTGACATTGTGTTGAGATCACGTACAAGCTCGAAAACTGCTGTTATCGCATCAGCAGTGTTGAGGTCGTCGTCCATTGCAGTAATGAACTGTTCTCTTCTCTTGTCGAATATCGCCTTTGCTTCGGCACTTACTTCGCCGCTCTTTGCAACAGCAATAGCACTGTCAAGAGTATTGCGGCAGTTGTAAAGTCTTTCAAGAGACGCCTTGCATGACTCAAGAAGCTCAACGCAGTAGTTGATAGGACTTCTGTA
>JAGDDO010000035.1 GCA_017848205.1 Oscillospiraceae bacterium
TCAACGCTTTCCGGTCAGTGAATATCAGGGAAACACTGATTAAACCGGAAATCCGGCTTCGCCGGATTTCCGGAGGTGGGATTTGCGGGGCTTCGCCCCGGAGCCCCACGCTGATTTATGAATAAATCAGCGTTTTCTTAGAACAGTCTTACTACAGGAGGACAGATCAATGAACGATTTCAATTTTTACAGCCCGACGGAATTTGTTTTCGGAAGAGGCAGAGAAAAGGAATGCGGTGCTTACGTGAAAAAATACGGCGGAACCAGGGTTCTTCTCCACTACGGCGGAAGTTCAGCAGCCCGCTCAGGACTGCTTGGCAGAGTAAAGGCTTCGCTTGACACGTGCGGAGTTCAGTACTGTGAACTTGGCGGCGTTCAGCCTAATCCGCGTGATTCACTGGTGTACAAGGGAATAGAGCTTGCACGTAAGGAAAAAGTTGATTTTATTCTTGCAGTCGGAGGCGGTTCTGTAATAGATTCTGCCAAGGCTATCGCAATGGGAGTACCGTATGAGGGCGATTTCTGGGATTTTTACAGCGGTAAACAGCCGGAAAAAGCTCTGCCGGTTGCTACAGTACTTACCATTGCAGCTGCAGGCAGCGAAGGTTCGGGCGACTCAGTTATAACCAAAGAGGACGGAATGCTTAAGAGAGGCGCAGGTTCAGACCTTATCAGACCGCGTTTTTCTGTAATGAATCCTGAACTTACCCAGACTCTTCCTGCTTATCAGACAGCATGCGGTGCTACTGATATCATGGCTCATGTTTTTGAAAGATATTTCACAAACACAAAGGAAGTTGAAATTACTGACAGACTCTGTGAAGCAGTGCTTCTCACAATGATAAAGGAAACTCCGAGAGTAATTGCCGATCCTGACAATTACGAAGCACGTGCCAATATTATGTGGGCAGGAACAGTTGCCCATACAAATATTGTGGGCGTAGGCAGGGAACAGGACTGGAACAGCCACGGAATAGAACACGAGCTTTCTGCTCTTTATGACTGTGCTCACGGTGCCGGTCTTGCAGTAATTATGCCTGCATGGATGGAGTACGTATACAAGCACAACGTAAGACGTTTCTGCCAGATGGCAACAAGAGTTTTCGGCCAGCAGATGGACTATGAAAAGCCTGAGGAAACAGCGCTCAAGGGAATTACAGCATTCAGATATTTCCTGCGTTCAATAGGCATGCCGATAAACTTTGCGGAACTCGGCGCAAAGGAGAAGGACATACCGCTTCTGGTTGAAAAATTCGGACTTGGCGACGGCCGCACAGGCGGATTTGTTCACCTTTCATCCGAAGATATCGCAGCGATATATAAAATAGCTGCACATGCTGATCTATAATCTATAATATTCATAACCTAAAAGAAAGTCTCCGGCAAAGGTTTAAAAACCGATGCCGGAGACTTTCTTTATTTATACTGCCCGTCAAGGGAGCTGCCGTTTATTTCAGGAAATAACCTACGTAGAATTTGCTGTCCTTGTCATAAGCGAAAAGACTGGACAGTGTTTCGTATACACCGCGCTGCACAGCTGTCGTGCCTCTGTTGAGATAATTGTTGCCCGGAGTGTGATCACTGAACTTGTTGAATGTCTGAAGTTCATTTCCGGCAAATGTGCAGGCGAAAGTGTGTATAGCCTGATGGAAAGTAGAGAACTTGTATGAAATGATGGCACTGAGAGAGTCTCTGATCAGTTCATCGCTCTTTAAAACGTTTCCGTCAAGTTTCTTGTCCTTTGAAAGATTTTTGTCTCTGCTGTGGACAGTCTCGAATCTGATATTGTGACCTTCGAGGCATGAAGCAATTCTGTCAGGATCGCCGCCCCAGCCGCCGTCTCTGGCGTTTATCGAAGCAAGCTTTTTTATACCGAAGGCTGAACCTGTATCCACAATGAACTTTTTAAATGAGTTTTTGTAAAGACCGCTGAGCTCGAACTCAACAGCAAGTTTGAAAAAGTCATGGTTCATTTCGTCGAAACTGCCTGTTGCAAGACGTATGGCATTACACACTGCAATGACTTCACAGGCAACACCGTCCATGAACACGTCTGCATAGTGCAGCTGTGTAAAGTTTCCGCCCGACTGGTTGACTATGAGGCCTACATTGTTGTACATAAGAGCATTTTCCGTGGAAATGTTTAAACGTATGTTGTTGTAGTAGTTGTTAAGCGCACGGCCGACGTCATTTTCTGTCGATGAACTCCAGCCGAGATACTGCATGCATGCCAGACCGAAAGTTACCCAGTCTGAAAGCGGGCAGAGAGCAAGACTGGTGGTCTCGTCAGAACCTCTGACAGCAATTACGGAATACTTGTCCCAGCCGATGTAAATATGGCTTCCGCTGTATTTTCTCTCTGAACGGATAGCAAGGCCATCCGGATCACCGTTTTCGTCAAAGTGCGGAAGAATGTCCCAGATCTGATCGGCCCTGTTCTGATAACGTTCAGCGGAAATAAAGAATTTGCCCGGCTCGTTTGAGTTGCGGAGAGTAATAACTGTTGACGGATCTTCAGCAAGGCAGATAACGTATCCTGATTCCTTCCAGCGGAACAGGAATTTTGTTTTCTGGAAAGCGTCATAAGTCAGGACCTCTTCTCCCGTCTTTATGTACCTGCTGTATTCTCCGTCCTGTAACGCTCCTATGTAGTAGACTTCACCGTTAAGAAAAGAGAAGAAATCATTTGCAGGAAGAGGAACGTTATTCGGATTGAATTCTCTGGTTTCGAATTTATTCATTATTATGCATTCCTTTGAATTATCGGGAAAACACTGATCTGTGTATATTTTCGGGCTGTACTGCAAAGCGTTACAAACAGTCCGGCCAGTGCTTCCGGAATAATAATAAAAAAGTGTGTGTGTGACTTTTAATAGACACATTTATTATACTACATTTTCTTAAACTTTTCAATGATTTTTCATATTGTTTTTATGGAAACGCTGATTTATTCATAAATCAGCGTGGGGGTAAAGGCGAAGCCCCGCAAATCCCACCTCCGGAAATCCGGCGAAGCCGGATTTCCGATTTAATCAGTGTTTCCTTATATAATATATTGCAGGAAAAATGCATTCAACTCTGCTTTAAGCAGCAGTACCTGAACCAGCAGATCACGTTTTCAGCAGTTATCTTACCGGTTGGAAAAATGCTAAAGCCTTCGCATGGATGAAAGTTTACAGAAAATTTGTTTAAAGTGTCCATAATATGCTGTATAAATACTACACATTTCATAATTAAAATTAGTGACGGGTACTTTTAAATTGGAATGATTTATGTTATAATAATATCAGATAAATATGCCTGCGTCCGGTGCAGGCAAATCTTAAAGAGAAAAGAGTGATATTTATGGCTGAAAAAACAGAGAAAATAATTAACGTAGATAATTCTGATCAGATCCAGGAACTGCTCGGCAACTGTGATTCCAATCTCGATTCGATCCAGAAAAAGTACGGAGTCGTTATAATTAGTCGCGGCAATAACATCAAGATAATCGGTTCTGAAGAAAATACTTCGGAAGCTGAGAAAGCCATAAGGGCACTTCTTGAATATGCAGGCAAGGGCGAAAACTTAAACGACCAGAGTGTGCGTTATGTGACTAACATGGTTTCGTCGGGTGCTGAAAAGGAGCTCAAGGAACTGGTAGGCGACAGTCTCTGTATTACCACGAGCGGAAAGGTGGTAAGACCTAAGACGGTAGGTCAGCAGAAGTACGTTGATGCCATCAGAAAAAATACCATCGTTATCGGAATCGGACCTGCAGGTACAGGTAAGACCTATCTTGCCGTTGCCATGGCTGTAAGAGCATTCAAGGCACATGAAATAACAAAGATAATCCTTACCCGTCCGGCCGTTGAAGCAGGCGAGAGCCTCGGATTCCTTCCGGGCGATCTTCAGGACAAGGTAGATCCTTACTTAAGACCGCTTTATGACGGACTTTTCGATATGATGGGTGCTGAAGCCTTCCAGAAGCACATGGAAAAGGGCACGATCGAAGTTGCTCCTCTTGCGTATATGAGAGGACGTACTCTTGATGATGCATTCATTATCCTTGATGAAGCGCAGAACACAACATCCGAACAGATCAAGATGTTCCTTACACGTCTTGGTACCAACAGCAAGATGGTCATAACCGGTGACGTTACCCAGATAGACCTTCCGGCAAGCAAGAAGTCCGGCCTTGTTGAGGTAACAAAGGTCCTTAAGAACGTGGACGACATTTCTATCCAGAAATTCTCCGACAAGGACGTTGTAAGACACAAGCTCGTTCAGGACATTATCAAAGCATACGAGAAATATTTTGAAGAAGGGAAGAAAAAATAAATCATGTCAAAGCTTAAGGTTTATATAAAGAATTCACAGTCAGAGGTGAAGGTTCCGGTAGGCATCAGACTTCTTATCAGACGCTGCTGCCAGGCTGTACTCATCACTGAAAATTTCAAGAGAGATACTGAAGTAAGTGTTTCATTCATAAATAACAAGGAAATAAGAAACTTAAACAGGATCTACCGTGACAAGGACAAGTCAACTGACGTTCTTTCATTCCCTCTTGGTGAAGACGGAAACTACGACATCAATCAGGAAAACGGATATGTAATGCTCGGTGA
>JAGDDO010000340.1 GCA_017848205.1 Oscillospiraceae bacterium
TTACAGGTAAAAGGAGTCCGGCTGCATTCGCAGCCGGATATTTTATCGGGAAAAGTGTAACACAAATTATATTCGAAAAAGTATTGTAATTTGTGTTACAATATGATATTATAGAATTGTCAGGAAAAGAATAATGCTATTTGAATGGGACGATGAAAAAGAAAAAATCAATATCATCAAGCATGGTATTGACTTTGCATCAGCTGCGCTTGTATTCAGGGATGAAAATCGCCTGGAACTGTACGATGAAGCTCATTCTGATCACGAAGACAGATACATCACAATAGGCGTTATTGGTGATGTGGCGTGTGTCGTTATGGTGGTATATACAGAGCGCGGAGAAGCTGTTAGACTGATTTCGGCAAGAAAAGCGACTAAGCAGGAAAGGAGAATGTATTATGATTATTCGAAGGGAAATTGATCTGAATGAACCTCTGAGTGAAGATCAGAAACAGATGCTTGAAGCGCTGAAAACAAGACCTGTGTGCCCTGATGAAGACTGTCCTGAGCTGACGGAAGAACAGATCAGTCAGTTTGCAAGGGTGTCTGAGCAGCGGCGTGAGGAACGAAGAAAGCAGACAGTTACTCTGAGACTTTCTCCGCAGGCGCTGAAAACTGCAAAATCGCTTGGCAAAGGATATACTTCTGTGCTGAGCAGGATACTTGAAAGTGCACTTACAGACGCAGAACTTATAAAACACTATCTGTAAGGAAAGGCTGATCAATTCATAAATCAGCGAGGGGTACGGGGCAAAGCCCAGTTTCTTCTGCTCCCGCATATCCGGTGAGGCCGGATATGCGATTAATCCTAAAAAACTGAAGAGGTGTCATATGTAACGGGTTATCAGGTTACATATGTCACCTTATTTTATTACATATGACATCTATCCTTAAGGCAGGCGGCGGTGTATAATATAGTCAGAATCATACAGGAGATACAGGGCAGAGTCCCTGTTGAACAAACGAGGTGATAAGTATGTTTGAAGACCTTCTGATACTTCTTCTTATAGTCTGGCTGGCACTTCCTCTCGGACTTATTCCGGCGGTAATAATCCTTGGTGTGAAGAATTCCAAACTTAAGAAACATATTGAAAGCAGCCGCATTATCGAGGATATCGTGGATATTCCGAAAAAGGAACGCAGACCACTTAGTTTCAGTATCATACTGATTGTGGGTGTTATTTTCGTCATCATGGCAGGTGTGGTTTTCGCCACATCAGGATGGCGCTACATGGATGGAATAGCCAAGACCGTTATGCTCATGTCAATGAGTGCAGTCTTCTTCACGGCCTGTGCGATATCGGAGAAAAAGCTGAAACTCGAAAAGACTGGTTTTGCATTTTTTATGCTCGGCGGCATTTTCCTTCCGGTTTCCATACTCGGCATTGCATTTTTCAAGCTTCTCGGTCCGGGATTTTCATTTGACGAAAATGCGCGCTACAGAGTATTTCTCGTAATGATAGCCGTAACTCTTGCAATTATGTATTTTGCAGGACGCAGATACAGGAATTCGATCCTGGTACGCTATATTTTCGCAACGATAACTGCTGCCGAATACATTGCCCTTACGTTTTCGGTAACAGCCCTGATCTACGGTGAAAGAGGCGACAATTTCCTTCTTGCAGTTATAATGCTTACCTGCGGATATCTGGTGTTTACGATACTTCCGTCTTTCAGGACAGTTCCGGCTCAGATAGGATTTATCGTTACCATTGCAGCTATCTCATTTGACAATCCGACAGGAGCTCTGGCGGCAGCAGCGTGTGCACTGTTCTGTACAGTTGTTTCGATAGTCATAAACCGTAAAATATACAGCGGAACAGCCATAGTCCTTTTTCCGTTTGCAGTCGGAAACCTTGTGCGTTTGCTTACAGATGGTATAGTCGATGAACACGGATATCATATTTTAACAGCCGAGGCCGGTATCACGATGGCAGTGCTCGCTGCTGTATCATTCATCGTTACCATTCCGGCACTTAAGAGGGATCTTCCTGAATCCGAAAACGGTGAGACAATGCTTTCACGTCTTGATCTCGTAAAATTCAAGTGGATAGAACGCGTAACATTACCGTATATCTTCCTGGTTTTCATGAATGTTTTCATTGATAATGTCGGTTCATATGAAGAAGAAAAGGCCGGTGCTTTCCTTGCAGGAGCGGGAGCTGTGGTTTTCTTCGTGCTCAAAGCGTATCAGTTCCACGTAAACGGAAGAGAAGCGGAACGCAGCTTTGCTCTTACCATCGGCTGCATAACAACGGCGTTTGCGCTGGCTCTTGCCGAACCGCCTGAGCTCATTGAAAGCTTATACTACTGCGCACTGGCTGAACTTGCAGTTTTACCGATAGTGTTTATCTGGAAAAAACACAAAGCAGCTGCCGGTACGATAGTATTCATACAGACAATACTGGTCCTTGCCGCCTACATGTTATGTACTCTCGACATGAACCGTGAAGATGCGGTTATCAACGCGGTGATCCTTATCGGAACATGCACTCTCATGGCTGTAATGTCATTTATATTCAGATCCAGAAAATGGTTCATTCTTTCAGCTGCAGCGTCACTTGTTACAGTGGCTTTCCTCACAGAAAAGATATGGAGATTCTCATTATGGTGGATATTCCTTCTTGCAGTAGGACTTATCTTCATCGTCTATGCCGGAGTAAATGAGTACTGCAGACAGAAAGGCCAGGAAAATCCGCTGAAGTCCGGAATTAAGGCGATAAACGACAAAGTCTGGAAATAGCAGGGGATCGGGGCTGAGTTTCCGCCCTTTGTACGTATCAGGTATGCAGGCAAAAAAGTGACAAATGTCACTGCTTTATCATGACATTTGACACTTACGCATTTGCACCGGTCATGCTATAATATTATCAGAGGCTTAGAGAGATATATCAAAATCAGGAACAAAAGAAAAGAGAACAAAAAGATAAAAAAAGACATATTGAAAATAAATATATGCAGAACAAAAATATTATAAAGGGCGGAGAACTTTATGTTCTCCGTTTTTTTCTTGGAAAACGCTGATTTATTCATAAATCAGCGTGGGGCACGGGGCGAAGCCTCGCAATATCCCCCTCCCGGAAATACGGCAAAGCTGTATTTCCGGTTTGATCAGCGTTTCCCTTGAAAAATACAGGATTAACGTGTATAATAGAGAATGGAGGCACCCGTAATGATCAACTTTGTCTATGTACTGCTTCATGTCATTGCACTGGTTGGAATGACTACGAGTATCGTATGGCTTGCACTTCGTGCAAAAAAAGAGAAAGGCAAATATGTTTTCATGCTGTGTCAGACACTCATCATGATCTGGACAGCGTCGCAGCTGTGCGATCTTGTTGCGGAAAATGCTGAGCAGCTGTTTATAGGCTACATGATAGGAAACATAGGTGTAAACTTTATCGGTGCAGCGTGGCTGCATTTTGCTTCGCTTTACCGTCTCGAGAAAATGCGTATGCCTGTGTGGCCGCTTTACCTTATAGGTGTGATCCATTTTACAGCGGCGGCGACCAATCCGATACACCACCACTACTATCCTGTCTTTACGATGAAGTCAGTTACGCATGACTTCCTTTTCTACAGTAACGTATTCTATACATACTTCTGTATCCTCGCAGGTATGATAATAATCTACCGCAGATCTTTCATAGAAAAGAGATTTTCGCGCAGGCAGGCTATTCTTGTGGCACTTTCCGTTATCGTCCCTACATGTCTGAATATTTCGTACATTGCAGGCGCATTTCCGGACCGTTTCGATCCGACTCCGTTCGGCTTCGGCATCACGAGCATATGTATACTGCTTGCTGTGTACAAGTACGATTTCCTTGATGTAAACTACATGACATTTCCGAAGATCTTCAGAAATGTTCCGGGTGGTATTATCGTTGCTGACGCACTCAACAACATCACCTACATCAATGATACGGCGAGGGATTATCTCGGTGAGATAAATTCTGCCGGCGACATTTACGCAGCGGTCTCCGATGCTGATTTTGCTGAAAAAAGAAATGAAGCTTTCAGCGAGGCTGAAGTGAATATCGGCGCCAGAAGACTCAACGTTAAAAGATACAATCATTATGACGGAAAAGCCGTTATGGCATCGGCTTTCATCATTACTGACGTTTCAAAATACCACGAGCTTATAGAGAAAACAAGAAAGCTCAACGCGGCCAACGAAGAGATCGCAGTTGAAAGGGAGCGTAACCGTATCGCACAGGAAGTGCACGACACGGCCGGCCATACCATGACTCTGATCAACTCGGCGGCAAATATACTTAAAATAAAATATCCTGAACTTCCTGAGGAAGCTAAGGAATATATAAACGACATATCCCGCGAAGCCACAGCCGGCATATCCACGCTTAGAATGGCTATAAACAACATGAAGCATCAGTCGTACACAAGTATTACTGACGGTATAAAAACACTGGCTGACAGCGTCAAGGGAATTGAATGTGAATTATGTGTACAGGGCGAAGAAACAGAAGACTATCTTTTCTGCGCAGTGGCGGTCTGTGACTCATGCCGTGAATCTATCACCAACAGTCTCAGATATTCCGGTGCTGACAGAATAGACATCGTTGTCAAATTTCTTGAGCAGGCGCTCGAGGTGTATATCTTTGACAACGGCTGCGGCTGCAGCGAGATACACGAAGGAAACGGGCTTTCGGGTATCGTCAACCGAATAAAGGAAATTGGCGGGGTAGTCACATTCAAATCCAGTGAGGGCAATGGATTTACCACTGCCATAAAGATTCCACTGGGGGAGAAAGTGTGATAAAAATAATAATTGCTGATGACCTCAGCATGCTCAGACAGGGAATACAGGTAGTCCTGGAAACCGACAGCGAGATAAAGGTCTGCGGTCTTGCATCGAACGGACGTGAGGCGTTTGAACTGTGTAAAGAACACAATCCGGATGTCGTTCTCATGGATATGCGTATGCCGGAATTTGACGGCGCATACGGCACGCGTCTCATCAAGGAGACCTGTCCGGATACGAAGGTCCTTGTGCTCACGACATTTGACGACGACGAGACAGTTGCCGAAGCAATGAGCTGCGGCGCGGACGGATACATTCTGAAGGAAATGGAAAGCGAGAAGATAATCCAGGCAGTAAAGGCTGTAAGCAGCGGCATCAACGTTTTCGGACCGAATGTTTACACGGGTATCCAGAAGAAGATAACCGAAAGCCCGAAGCCGGAGCAGAATACGGATAACGAAGCACTGGCTGAACTTTCGCCGCGCGAACGCGAGATAATGGTCCTCATCGCCGAAGGCCTCGACAATAAGAACATCGCCGCAAAGCTGTTCCTCGCCGAAGGCACAGTAAGAAACAACATTTCGCGTATGCTCGACAAACTAGGCCTCAAAGACCGCACCCAGATCGCAGTATATGCGGTAAAGAACAATATCATTTAAGAATAAACAAAAAGCTATGCACCGACGCGTAGCTTTTTTACGTAAAAGGGAGCAATCCTTTCTTCGGAATGATTGCTGCTTTTTATAATCTGGATTATAATTTTTTTAAATTTTTAAGGTCAGTGCAAAATTTTTTCTGTTTACAGGTATTTATTCGTATAAGTATATATAGTATTTGCATCGGAAATGTGGTATAATAACTATATCTGCGGAAAATTCCTCAAACGGAACGCAGATACGCGCGGGAATCCGGGTGCGTTGAGCATGACCCGGCTGTGATAAATTTACGGCCTGCGGTAATTTGAAAATGAATACATTAAAAGGGTGAATTCTGATCCATGATATATTTTGATAACGCTGCAACCACAAAACCGGCAAAGAGCGTTGCTGAAACGGTTTATAAGTGCCTTGAGGACAACTTCGGAAATCCGTCGTCGCTTCATGCGCTGGGGCTGAAGGCTGAGCAGACGATGACTGTGGCACGAAAGAATATCGCTGATGCTCTCGGTGTTCCGGCAGAGACCGTGTATTTCACATCAGGAGCTACTGAAAGCAGCAATCTTGCAGTCCGCGGTGCTGCCGGAACATACGGTAGGAGAAAGAAGAAAGTTATAACCACAACGGTTTAACATTCCTCGGTAAAGGAAGCCTTTAACCGTCTTGAAGAGGAAGGCTTCGAGGTTGTAAGGATAAGCCCCCGCGACGGAGCATTTGATCCTGCGGACTTTATCAGAGCGGCAGATGAAAACACCTGCCTTATAAGCATGATGCTTGTAAATAACGAGACCGGTGCTGTCCTTCCGGTAAAGAAAGTGTTTACCGAAATAAAACGCAGATTTCCTG
This sequence comes from Oscillospiraceae bacterium, assembly GCA_017848205.1. The sequence goes on from JAGDDO010000340.1 coordinate 6,265, forward strand.
ATATCATAACTCACTGCGACGCAGTTCAGGCATTTATGAAGATACCTGTAAAGCCAAACGACCTTAAGGCAGATCTCATTTCCATGAGTGCCCACAAGATCTACGGCCCGAA
>JAGDDO010000341.1 GCA_017848205.1 Oscillospiraceae bacterium
GAAAGAAATTCATCACGGTCTTTTATTTCTCTTATCTGAGCTCGTTCAGCATCGGAAATTTCTGACTGACTGAACGGCATGATGTTTCCGAGAATGACCTGAGCAGGAATGTCGGTATCTTTAAAGTGACTCATGAATCTTTTTACACCGAAGCTTGTAAGTTCCGGACTTGAAGCGATGGTATCGGCTTTTCCGCACTTTGCTTCCAGAGCACTTTTTAATATTTCAGCATCCGGACGTACAGGTTCATGGTCGAACAGAAGCCACATCTGGAATACATTGCTCTGCTGTTCGTATTCGTCGGAAAGTTTTCGTTTTTTATGTTCTTTTTTCACTGAAGTTCCTCCGTATATATCAGATAAACGCTGTTTAACTATAAGAGAGGGGAGAGCGGGACTTAGCCGCAAATTCCACACAGAATTAATTCTACCATATTACTGCGTATTTTTCAATTATAGTAAGCAACAAAAAAACGACCATTTTCAGGTCGTTTTTTTGAGTCTGAATCCTTGAATGGGAGGAAAACAGACGAGGGTGAATTGATATATTGTATAATGAAGATAGCTTATTTAACGAGACCGAGTCCCCAGATAGTGAAGCTTCCTGATGCTGAGATAGAAACATCAAGTTCGCCTGCAGTATCCTGATAGTAACCGAGTTCTGCGTCAGGACCGCCCCATGTATACTGCTTGTTGCCGTTTACCTTGGTGGTCTTGCCGTTTACAGTTACGTTTACGCTACCCATACCGGAGCTGTTAGCCTTGAATACGATGATAAGTCCCTTGCCGTTAGCCTTGAATGTCATCGGAGCGCCACCGCTTGATGTGTAGCTGTAAGGGAGTGAGTTGTATCCGTTGCCGCGCTGGAATGAACCTGCGTTGAAGTTCTGGAGATCCTTTGTCGGGTCAGCATTGATACATGTGTAGTATTCAGAACCGTATTTTGATCCGGTCGGTATGCTGTATGATTCAGAGCGGTTTTCAGTTCTCATAGCCTGACGTGTGTAGTAAGCCATACAGTCAGCTACAAGCTGGCCGCCGTTCTTGTGCGGATGGTATTCATCCGAGAAGTAGTCGCTCTGCTTGAGGAATCCGCTCTTGAATGCACCCTGAAGAGCATTGTGCATGCTGATAACAGGAATGTCGAATACCTTGCTTGATGCTTCCATCTGAGCCTGGCTGTTGTATCCGCCCTTTGATGTTGTGATAAGAGCGATAACTGCAGGATCGTTCGGAAGTGAAAGGAACTTCTTTATGCAGCTTTCAAAGCACTTTTTGTACATGATATCTTCGTGGTCATTTACAGAGAATTCGATAACAACGATATCAGGATTCTGGCTGCAGATATCCTTTTCGCTTCGTACAAGACCTACAACTGAAGAAGTACCGGAAAGACCGGCATTAACTTCCTTGAATGTGCCCTTGCAGAAGTTGTTCTTGATATATGATGAGAACGGACTGCTGTAGTTCTTGCCTTCGGTAATGGATCCGCCGAGATAAGCAAGTGTAAGCGGTTCGCCCTGTGAAGCCGCATCAAGTTTTGCAGCAAGACGTGCTGTATTGCCCATGCTGAGGATCGAGCTCTTGTAGAAGTTTATCCATTCAGCAGATGCTGTTTCCTGATAGTCATCCC
>JAGDDO010000342.1 GCA_017848205.1 Oscillospiraceae bacterium
CGGCAGCGCTGGCAGTGACGGAATACGTCGATATATTTCTGAGCCTTCGTTCTCGCTGCATCGATCTGGACACAGGACGGCTCAGGATAATCTTTGAGCTCATGCTGAGGAATGAGCGGGATTATGTTGTAAATTGAAGCTCCTGCCTCTTTAACAGTACGGGCTATTTCTTCAATGTGTTCATCGTTTATGCCGATGACAAGCACGGTGTTTACCTTTACCGTTATGCCTGCCGCACTTATTTTCCTTATTCCTTCAAGCTGATTTTTTATAAGGATCTCTGCCGCCTCAGTTCCTGTGTAGTGCTTTCCGTGCCAGAGTATTCCTCTGTTGAGTTTTGCGCTTATTTCAGGATCGACTGCATTTACTGTGACCGTAAGTGAATCCACTCCGGAAGCTATAACGTCATCTGCTCTTTCTGAAAGCAGAAGTCCGTTTGTGCTCATGCATTTTACAAGTCCGGGGAATTTGTTTCCTATGAGCCGGAAAGTCTCAAGTGCGTAGTCTGATGCAAGAGTGTCACCCGGACCTGCAATGCCGGCCACCTTTATTTCCGGACAGAGCTCCAGTGATTTGCTTACTGCTTCCACTGCTTCATCCGGTGAGATCACCGTCGAGGCAACTCCCGGACGCTGTTCGTAGTCGTTGATTCGTCTGTCGCAGAAGCGGCATTCTATATTGCATGTCGGACAGACCGGAAGATGTATTCTTCCTGTGGAGCCTTTCTTCCCCCTGGCGTAACAGGGATGCTTTGTTGTCAGCTCTTCGTAGGGGATCGCCATCTGTCCACCTCCCACAGTCTGTCATTTAATATCTTTTCGAGCAGCGGCTCGATCAGAAACGGGGATTCGTAAACTGTAAATCCGCGGCTTTCCATCTGAGCTGATGCTCCCTCGCCTATCTTTGCAACAAGTATTGCCTGAACATCCTTAAGTACATCTGCCACCCTGTCAAATGAAGATTCGCGGTGGAACTGTCCTTCACATACGCGTTCTGAATTTCGCGTATCAACATAATTACAGGTGTTGTTTTCCGTATCAAGGTCAACTATGTGAAACTTATCAGCATGACCAAAATGCTGGTTTACGACCTTGCCGTCCGATGAGGCAATTGCTAACCTGTATATCAATTATATCGCTCCTTTTTGTTTGGTATGGTTTGATTATACACTAAGCCTATAGGTTTTGTCCAATACAGGTTTCCGAGATACTGTTCTAAAAAAAACTGATACCCGCACACCTTTCTTATCACTATACTATATTAATGAGCAGAAAAGCTCTGAAAACGCTGATTCATTCATAAATCAGCGTGGGGTTCCGGGGCGAAGCCCCGCAAATCCCGCCTTCGGAAATCCGGCAAAGCCGGATTTCCGATTTAATCAGTGTTTCTCTCTGTATACATCTCGGAAAAATCTATAATGCATAATACCAATTTGGTATTGGACAAACTAAAAACAAGCAGTTACAATAGATACATGATCCGGATCAAAAATAAATAAAGGAACTGATAGTTTTGAAAATTACAGAAAAAATACTCTCCGGTGCTCTTGCACTGACAGTCGCTCTGACAGCCTTCACCGGATGTTCTTCATCTTCAGGAAATGCAGCAGAGCAGACCACGGAAAAGAAAAAGTTCAATCTGGGACATCTTAATTCCACAGCACATCTTCTCGGATTCGTCGCAAAGGAGGAAGGCTTCTTCGACGAAGAGGGACTTGACGTAACACTTACTCAGCTGACCAGCTCAACGGAACTGGTAAACAGCCTTGAATCAGACAAGCTCGATGCTATACTGCTCGGCGCATTCGGCGGAATGGCATTCCAGAGCAGCGGACACGACATCACATATTTCGGCGGTGCCATGACAAACGGTCACGGCTACATCATCAAACCGGAAAAGGCAAAGGGCTTTGAACGCGGAGACGTAAATATGCTTAAGGGAAAGAACGTTGCCGTAACAAAGAACTCGACGGACGATCTTGAACTCCAGATCCTTCTGAAGGACAAAGGCATTGAGATCGGCGAAGGTCCTGACAAGGTAAACATTGTATACTTCGATTCACAGAAAGACTCATACGCAGCACTTCTCAACGACAACATTGACGCAACACACGTTTACTCACCGTACGCATCTCTCGGACAGCGCCAGGGTTATTCACTGGTCTACTACGATGTGGACTTTGACATTTTCGAAAACATTCCGTGCTGCCGTCAGACCGCGAAAACGGAAAAGCTTAAAACCGACAAGGACACATTCGTTTCATTTGAAAGAGCTATGATAAAGGCCTATAAGTTCTATCAGGAAAACGAAGCTGAAACAATCGAAGACGTAAAGAAGTACATCAACATTGAAGAAGATGACATTAAAGTTGAAGTATACGGCGGATTCAGTTCATCAAATCCTGACCCGGACCGCCTTGCAACGATAAACGTAAAGGACCGTGCCGTTGACGTCGGAATTTACAAGGATTTTGACATAGAATCACACATAAACACTGAAATATATGACGAAGCACTTAGCAGCATTCTGAAGGAAAGTCCGGACGATGCCGTATACAAATCGCTTAAGGATCATTTTGATAAATACCAGTAATGAAAAAAAATAAGAAAAACAGGTACCCGTTTTATTTACAAAACGGAGTACCTGTTTTTTGTTCCGCTAAGGAAACACTGATTTAATCGCAAATACGGCTTTGCCGGATTTGCAGAAAGATGGGAAAGCGTGGCTTCGTCCCGTACCCCTGCGCTGATTTAAGAATAAATCAGCGCTTCCCTAAGTACTTAGTTTTACCTATACCCTCTGCTAATATTTCAATATTGGACAAACATCAGCAAATACTATAAAATATATAAGTGTTATAGGTAAAACTAATATGAAAGGATGATCATTATGGCTACCAAAAGAATCAACCTCGATCTCCCGTCAGTGGAAAACCGCGAGCTGAGACTTGGTACAATAATTTCATGGAACGGCACAACAGGTGACCTTCTTAAAGAATCAGACTACGAAGGAAGAAGTGAAAAGAATTCGGGCAAAGGCGGCTGCTGCGGCAAAAAAGGTGAAGGATGCAGACTCTGCGAACTCAACCTTCCGTTTACACAGCAGACTATGTGCTGCCACGCAATAATAGAGACACAGGTTTCAAACATTACGGACTGCGTGCTTGTTGAACACTCCCCTATCGGATGTTCAGCACGTCTTCCGAGAATAAACATCACTTACAACCAGACTCTTGCAAGACGAGGCAAGGCACCTCAGACCATAAGAGTTTTAAGCACGAATCTTCAGGAAAACGACATGGTTTTCGGTGCGACTGCAAAACTTAAGAAAACTATCCGTGAAGCGTATGAACGTTATTCACCGAAGGCAATTTTCGTTGCACTTGCCTGTACAACAGCGATCATCGGTGAGGATATCGTAAGTACATCGAGCGAAATGCAGGATGAACTCGGAATACCGGTCATCCCGCTTGAATGTGAAGGTTTCCGCAGCAAGCACTGGAGCACGGGTTTCGATATTGCACAGCATGCGGTACTCAGAAGCATTGTAAAGAAAAAGCCGGAAAAGAAGCAGAAGGATCTTATCAATATTTTCGCACTCTACGGTTCCGACTATTTCACACCTCTCCTAAAACCTCTGGGACTCAGAGTCAACTACATAATCGACGGTGCGGACTACGACGGAATAGCACAGAGTTCAGAAGCTGTGGCTACCACGACTTTCTGCCACACTCTCGGTTCATATTTCGCAACGGTGCTTGAAGAAAAATTCGGTGTTCCGCAGATCCATGCTCCGATGCCGTACGGATTCAAAGGTACGGACGAATGGCTCAGAGCAGTTGCCAGAGTTACGGGCAAGGAAGACATCATTGAAGACTACATCAAATCGGAACACGAAAGAGTTCTTCCGAGAATAAACGAGCTTCGTGAAAAGTTAAAAGGCCTCACGGGATATGTTGCAACAGGTTCAGCTTACGCTCATGCTGTTATCTCGGTTCTGAGGGAACTCGGCATTCAGATCGACGGCTCACTTGTTTTCCATCACGATCCTGTTTACGACAGCGGCGATCCGAATGAAAACTCTCTCAAACATATAAACGACACATACGGTGAAATACCGGACTACACTGTAAGCAAGACTCAGCAGTTCCAGCTTTTCGGACTTTTAAAGCGCGTGCAGCCTGACTTTATAGTTATAAGACACAACGCCATTGCACCGGTAGCTATAAGAATGGGTATTCCGTCACTTCCTGTCGGCGACGAACACATGACTGTCGGCTACGACGGAATGATAAGACTCGGTGAAGCGATCCTTGAAATTCTTTCAAGAAAGAAATTCGGTAAAGCTCTTAAGGAACACGTAAAACTTCCTTACACTGACTGGTGGCTTTCACAGGAGGATCCTTTCATAATCGCAAAGCATCCTGAGATAATCGATGAAGCACCGGACAAATTTACGGCAAAATCAAAAAAAACGGAGTGTTAAGAAAAATGGCTGAAAATAAAAAGAAGAAATCATCAAGTATAACTCATGCAAGATACGGCTGTGCCATTGGTGCAGTAAATAC
>JAGDDO010000343.1 GCA_017848205.1 Oscillospiraceae bacterium
CCGCCGATATATACCCACGGCATTCTGATATTAAGCGCTTTCTTCTTTGGTGCAGCTTCTGTAACAAACTTGTCGGCAACTCCGTTTAAGTCATGCATAAGCTTTCTGTTTTTATTCATTTTATCACTCATCGTAATCGTCCTCCTGTCAGTAAAGTCCGCGTTCTTTTATGAATTCCTTTAAGTCTGCTCTTATTCTGCAGAGCATTGTTTTCAGAGCACTTTCGGAAATATTGTTCATTTCAGCAATATTCTTTATGGACTCCATGTAGAAATATCTCTGCATAAAGCATATTCTTTTCTTTTTATCCAGACCTTCAAGAAATTCATTGAGCGCACTTATTGTTTCTTTTCTTTCTGCACATGATTCAATGTCTTCATCGTCTTCGAAGCAGTCAGCGAGTTCGTCGAGAGAAAGATCAAGCTGGCCGCTGAATCTTCTGGAAGCTTTCTTTTTTTCATAGATGTTAAGTGCGGTGTTTCTTGCAATTTTAGCAGCAAAAGCTCTGAAGATGATCGGGACGTGAGGCGGAATGGCATTCCACACCTTGAGATAGGTATCATTGAGACATTCCTCGGTATCGCTTTTGTCGCCGAGGATGTTTTCTGCTATTTTTCTCAGATAGTTTCCGTACTTTCTGTCCGTTTCGGAAATAGCCTGTTCCGATCTGTCAATGTACAGCGAGATGATTGCTTTGTCTTCCATAACGATCTCCCTATTTCTCCCGTAATGTTTTTCCGATCTGTTATTTCAAAGCAGTTATCTGATCATGGTTCCGGTTTTGCCCCTGCAGCTGATCAGAAATGCTTTTAGCGTAGTATTGAAAAAGCCCTTTCACTTATAATGACAGGTGTTGTTCTTAAACGGTTACATGATTACGATAAAAATTTTTGCGCTGATTTATGTATAAATCAGCGCGGGGCACGGGGCGAAGCCCCGCAAATTCCACCTTCGGAAATCCGGTGAAGCCGGATTTCCGGTTTAATCAGTGTTTTCCTAAAAAATATGTGTATATAAAAAAAACACCAGTTTCGGGTAAGTGGTTCCGGAACTGGATTTTTTATAATCTATTTTATTTTTCAGATCTTTCTCTGTCTGTGTTTTTATTATAGTATTATTGGCGGGGAAAATCAAGTGTAATTTTTCACAAAATATTAACTGTATTTATATTGTATTCGATTGTATTCAGGATATTACTATTGTGTAACCGTAATGAAATAATTATACTTAATAAGTTGACAAAACGGCCGTGAAATACTATAATTTTTATATAATATGACAACAGCACTTCCGCTGCCGGATGCAGAATATGGATGCAAAACTGCCGGTCATATTAAAATCAATGAGAACAGGGGAGAACAGTAGTGAAATTTACCGAACTTTTAAATAATATCGACAGTATTGTCGAAAAGGAAAGATACGAAAAGAAAAAAAGAGAAATATTTGACATGCCTGAAGAAACAGCGGACGAGCTTTACATAAAAAGCTGTGACGAAGATGACGAATGAAAAGAGGGATAAAATGAATACAGTACCGGTACTCCTTGCGGCTGCTTCACAGGTCGTTACAAAGGAAGAGCTTAACGGGATCGCGGAATACTATAACTATTTCGGAGAAATGTCGGAAACACATTTTGACGCTGTGCTTTCCGGAAAAGAATATTCAAAACATCAGGCGGCACTTATCTATCACTGCTGCTACCTTTACTTTGCTCTGGCAGGCAGAAAAGGAAACAGCCTTGCCGGCTTAAGAAGAAAACTCGGATTACCGAAATCAGTTTACATGAACAGCCTTAAGTGCATCAGCAAAAAGCGCATAAACTTTATACGCGACGAGCTTTCCGGGGCGGGAAAAAGTTTTGCGGATGTATTTAAGGAAAACGAAAAATACGTTGAAAAGATGCTTGTGGAAGCCACTGCATGCGATATGCCTGAGGACAGAAAGATACTCACCAACCTTTCCTCCTTCGAGTATGAGCATCCTACTGACAGATCCTATCTCAACAAGCTCAACACCAATGTGGTGATAGAAAAGCTTATCAAGCTCTATTCCGAATACAATTTTGAAAGAATACTTCTGGTGCAGTATACCGGTTCAAACATCCGGGTAACACCGAAAAACATACCTTATCTTTACAATGCGCTTAAGACAGTGTGTGAAGTGCTTGATGTAAAGAATATGCCGCCGCTTTACGTTGCGCCGGGTTCCCTCAATGCAATGACGGTCGGTTCCTCAAAGCCGATAATCGTTATCTCGAGCATTGCACTCAGCCTTCTTTCATACGACGAGCTTCTCTTCATTCTCGGCCATGAGGTTGGTCACATAAAGAGCCAGCATGTTCTCTATCATTCAATAGGCAATTTCATTCCGTACATTGCGGGCGTGATAGGAAACCTTACCCTCGGTATCGGCGAGATCGCAGTAAAGGGCGTTCTCATTCTTCTGTATCAGTGGTACAGAATGTCCGAGATAACGGCTGACCGTGCCGGTCTTCTTGCGTGTCAGAATATTGATGCGGCTGTGTCAGTAATGGCAAAGCTTTCAGGTTATCCGCCGTCACGCTACGATGAGATCGACAACGATCTTTTCCTCGACCAGGCTGTGGAATTCGAAAACTTCGACAAGAACGCTTTCGACAAGCTCCTTAAGCTTTTCAGTGTGCTCTACAAGACACATCCGTGGACGGTAATGCGTGCCAAGGAACTTAAGTCATGGTACGACAACGGCGATTATGCGAGGGTGTACAATACCGAAGGACGCAGAAAGGTTGACAGAAAGCCTCAGAACATAGTCGGTACTATTTTTGAAAAGGAAATTTTCTGTGCTAACTGCGGAAAGAAAATAACTTCGGCACAGCGTTTCTGCGAATTCTGCGGAAAAGAGAATATTTACTATAAATAAAACTGCAAAGATCTAACCGGAAATACGGCTTCGCCGTTTTTCCAGATGGGGGATGCATGGCTTACGCCTCGTGCCCCGAACTGATTAAAGAATCAGCTTTTTCATAAAAAACAAACCAGCATATCCGGACAAACCGCGTACTTACGCGGGCCGGATATGCTGGTTTTGTTTTATTCCGTTGTTTTTAATCTGCTTTCGGCAGCTTTCCTTCTGCTGCATGTTTTTTCATTGCCGCAAATGTCTTGTCACTTATAACGTGTTCGATTCTGCATGCATCTTCCGAAGCAGTTTCCTCGTCAACGCCGAGACGCTTTATGAATTCGGTCAGAAGAATGTGACGTTCATATATCTTTTCAGCAGTTTCCCTGCCTTTTCCTGTGAGTGCAATGTATCCGTCCTTATCCATTATAATGTATTTTTCCTCACGCAGTTTTCCCATTGCGCGGCTTACTGACGGTTTTGAAAATCCCATGTGGTTTACGATGTCGATCGAACGGACAGTGTTTTTCTCCTTGGAGAGAATGAGTATTGTTTCGAGGTACATTTCGCCTGATTCCTGAATAGACATATAACATCCTCCTTGTCTATAAACTTAGATAATCTGTTTATATTTTACCATACTTTCTTACATAAATCAATGACGATTTATGCATTATTTTGAAAATAACAGATATCGGAATAAATATTCACTGTATCCTATTGACAAGTTACCACTCGGTAACTATAATATATATAGGGTTAGCATGAAATAACTATGCACCCTGTTATAATAATATATCAATGTATTTTACAGTTTAGCTATAATAAGCTTCAGATAACGAAAGGATGATCATAATGACCCTTAACAGTGCAGTTGAAGGCAAGGAGTATGTCGTAAGTGACATACTGACAGATGACGAGGAAATGAGAAAATTTTTATTTTCACTTGGCTGCTACAGCGGCGAACCTGTTACAGTAGTATCACGCAGAAAGAAAAACTGCGTTGTATCCATCAAGGATGCAAGATACAACATCGACAGCGAACTTGCTGAAGCTATAATTATTTGAGAAAACATCACTGGTCTGAGTTTTCTTGCTGTACACTGACCGGCTGATCAGTGCGCGGAAATAAAAATATTAACGGAGGGATAAGTACCATGAGAATTGCTTTGGCAGGTAACCCGAACAGCGGTAAAACCACTATGTTCAATGCACTCACAGGGCGAAATGAAAAAATAGGTAACTGGGCAGGTGTAACAGTTGACCGCAAGGAGTTTGCGATAAAAAAGAATTATTCCGATACGTCGGAGGAACTTATCGCAGTCGATCTTCCGGGTGCATATTCAATGTCACCGTTCACTTCCGAGGAAAGTGTTACAAGCGGTTATGTAAAAAATGAACATCCTGATGCTATCATCAACATTGTGGATGCAACGAACTTAAGCAGAAGTCTTTTCTTTACAACTCAGCTTCTGGAACTCGGAATTCCGGTCGTTGTCGCACTCAACAAGAGTGACGTAAACGAAAAGAAGGACACAAAAATAGATGAGAAAATGCTTTCGGAAATGCTGGGCTGTCCGGTCATCAAGACGGTATCAGTAAATGATTCAGGACTTAAGGAAGTTGTTTCGGCAGCTGTAAAACTCAAGGGTACTGAACAGAAAGCTCCGTATTCCGTAGGAAATATAAATCTTCACGACAAGGCTGAAGTCGAAAGATCAGACCGCAAGCGTTTTGACTTTGTA
>JAGDDO010000344.1 GCA_017848205.1 Oscillospiraceae bacterium
ATCATCATATCCGGAATAAAGCGGATAATCTGAACGGAATGCTCTTATTGCAGAATGTGTTTTTTCATACTTTTCTGTTATGGAGTCATCTTCAAGTGATTTACGTAAATCTGTATTCAGATCATGATGAAGATCAGTAATAAGCCTGATTTTATCTGTATCAGTGCAGGTACATGAAATAGCTTTGAATTTGACAGTTGCTTCCGCAATATACCTGGCATCCGGAATATAGTATTTGGCTCCGAATGCTCCTGTGTTTACATATGCAGTGAAAAATGCAGCCGATACGGCAAATCCGGCAAGAGGAAGAATAAGCTTTCGCGGAGACTGTAAAAAACGTATTTTTCGGTTATTCAGAAATGTAAGAATAAAGAAAATGCTAAAAGATGCAGCAAGCGACAGTAACAGAAAAGCCGGAAAATTATCGAAGTATGTTTTTGATTTTTCCGTTTTGCAGAACAGATCTGCGAGATATGAAACAGCTGCTGCGGTCAGGCAAATATTTACTGCATTGAAAACGAATTTAACAGGGAGAGGACTTCCAGATTTTTCAGATTTTCTGCCTTTGAATATTATAAAGGAAGCAGCACAGCAGATAGCTGACATTAAAAGACAGTTTATCACGCGTGATATATTGATCTCAGTAATTTCTATGCCCAGAGAGAGAAAACAGTCATAAAGAGCAGCAAGCGGACATAAGCACAGTGATTTATAGGAATAAATTACTTCATAGTAATCTGACACTGACGTCTTTATATTTTCGGTTGATTCATGCAGCAGATAAACTGAAAGATTTGATAGTATGAGGTGTTCTATACTTTCAAAAACTGTGCCGCAGCAGACAGTTATAAGTACGGTAAAGGAGTATAAAAACAGCATAGCTGTCAGAAGCATGACCTCAAAGTTTAAAATATACTTCGGGTCTGGTACGCAGTATATATGCATGCTCAAAAAATGATAGTAGTATTCGTTACTGGTTTCTGTCCGGCTCCATGAAAGTATCAGAGGCAGAGTGGACAGTATCGCAATAATGTAAGGAAGAATATATGTGACAAGCCCTGACAGAAAATCAGCAGCAAAAAGCTGGTTTCTGTTTAAAGGAAGCGACATAACAATGTCTGATCCTGACTTCCGGTGAAGGTAACGGAAGGTCCATATAGCTGTAAACACTCCTGAAAAGGCTGCGGCGGAAGCAATTATCAGTGACAGATCGCTGAGATTTGAAAACAGTATCAGAGTTTCATCACTGTAAAAATCTGCAGATGATACGTTCATGGCGCTTATAAGGTGGTTTGCAAGATAACGAAATAACAGGAACAGCGGAATTCCGAGCATCTGCATAATAAAAGATATGATGAATATTTTTCTGTTGTCTTTTAACTGCATACAGAATCGTTTTGAAAAAGCTGAACGTGTTTTCATGCGCTGTCTTTCTGTTCTGTTTTCCATAAAATGCCTCCTTCGTAAAATGGTTTTTCAGTCAGCGTTTCCGCCGGATTATATGTGTTATTCGATGACAATTTCGTTTTTGTTTCCGTCCGTATCAATCTTATACCATTTTACTTTTTCCGTTTTTGCAGACTTCATGAATTTTTCGTAAAGATCAGAGTATTCTGCCGGGAGGAAGAGCTGCCATCTGTTGTTTCCGATTCCGGGATTTGGTGTTATCGCACCGAAAACATAACAGTCCTTCGTGTCAAAGTAATAAGGATAGTAGGCTTTTGAAACTATTTCGTTAAAAAGTTCCTCGTCATATTCTTTTACGGCATACTCCTTAGGGTAAAAATCATTTGATGTAATGTAGTTATGAATTCTTTGCCCGTACAGTTTTTCTGTAAAATCTGTATTTCCGCAGAAAAGTTCATGATCTCCGTTTTTTAAAAAATCCTTGAAATACTGACTTTGGTCCCGCAGAGAACTCATTATCTTGCTTGCATCAGATATAAAAATTCCGGATTCCGAAAAGTTTGTGACACATGGCACATATGAACGTTCAAATTCTTTTCCGTTTTTCAGACGGTAAGCGATGTGTATGCTGTCATCGCTTGGGTACATATGAGCATTTTTGTCGTCAAAGTCGGTTCTGAATGCTTCTGTTTCCGGATATCTGGCTGCGTAATTATTAAGAGCATCAGGATCTGTGAGTGTTGCACGCAGATCGTTATTCAGTTCACGGTTTAAGTCTGTAATTTTCTTAATGTCTTCTTTGTCAGTGTAGATGTTTTTAGCGTCAGGACTGTAGTCGGCAGGCCATACAGGCGAGTGTATTCTGGCTTCAGCTATATCTGAAACTTCGGGGATATAGTACATTAAACCGAATCCGTCTGCGCTTATGCACACGATGTAAACTATAAGTGATATACATGCCGTAGAGACAGGAATTATCATGTTTTTTAAAGCACCTTCACTAGTGATACGTCTTTTTCTGAAGAAGAACAGGATAAAGAATATGATCATTGAAAATGTGACTGCCAGAATGATTCTTATTATATCAGGAGTTGTGAAGTTAGAAAAGAGAGGTTTGTATCTGCTGCATACGGTATAAATTATACCGGCAGTGAAGCACATTACAACGGCATGAAACAGTGCCGGGACGGCTATCGTTTTTTCAGTATCTTCAGCCTTTCTTTTTCTGAAAGCAA